>JBKBWE010000304.1:0-3219 GCA_046289145.1 Sediminibacterium sp. | reverse complement strand
GATGCTTTAATTCTGCTTGTAACCATATTAAACCCTTTGAAGTATATTTGTCTATAATTGCCTCGCGAATACTTGAATCAATTTGAGGCATTGGATCAATCCCTTCGCAAAAAGCGCGAATATACAAACCCGTTCCTCCCACCATGACCAACTGATCTTTCTGAGAAAAAATTGCTGCTGATTTTTCTAATGCAAATTTTTCAAAATAACCTGCATTAATAGCTGTTTCAACAGAATGGTCAGCAATAAAAAAATGGGGTACAGCTGCTAATTCTGATTGGCTTGGCCTTGCTACACCAATAGCTAATTCTGAGAAACACTGCCTTGAATCTGCAGAAATAATTGTTGTATTTAGTGCCTTTGCTAGTTCTATAGACACAGCAGTTTTCCCCACTGCTGTGGGGCCTGCAACAATATAAACAGTAGGTTTAATCTTCAAAATCGTCTCTTTGCTCTTCACCACCTATACCATCATCGTCTCCATCTGCTTCGCTTGGAGCTTCTTCTCCTTCTTCCCCAAATCCATCGGCTGCTTCATTTAAATCGTATTTCTCTTCTATATCAGCAAATTTATCACCCAGCAAGCTTTTTGTGCCATACTGCTGAGGGCCAATACCTTCTACTCGTGAAACTGCAGGGTAAGTTAATTTAGGATTGACTTCTTTATTTACACTAATTAATGCCACCAAAAAAACCCAGCCTTTTGCAAAATCGTATTCGTAAATAAATTTTTGATTTACATCTTGTATTTCTGAACCAATAGTGGTTTCAGACATTAATAAAGGATCAACTCTATAAGGCTTATCGTATTTTTCGTAACTAATTTCTCTTCCACGCAACCAATTATCATTGCTTCTAAAGAAAGTGGCTTGGTGCTTCGAATCAAATTCAAATGATTTCAAAATAGCAAAATGCAAATCCAAAAAGAATTGATTGTGCTTAATAACTATATCGCGATATACCGCGTCGTCCTCTTCTAAGTAAATTCTAAACTTTAAAACAGCCATCCCGCCAAGATTTAATGATTGGGCTGCAAAATAGCGATTATTTAACGGGTTTTAGATTCAATTCTGCTCCTTTTTCTAACATATATTGATAAGCCAATTCATATTGGTTGGGAATAATCCCATCCAGTATAGCTTCTCTTATAGCATCTTTAATAACCCCAACATTTCGACCAGGGGTTAGTCCAAATACATCCATGATTAATTCTCCAGATATTGGAGGCTGCCAATTCCTTAATTGGTCCTGTGTTTCAACAGCTTGCATCCGCTCTTTAACCATTTCAAAATTCTGCAGATAGCGATTTACTTTCTGCTTATTCTTACTCGTAATATCCGCTGCACATAAAGTCATTAAATCGTCTATATCTTCTCCCGCATCAAATAACAGCCTTCTAACTGCACTATCCGTAATATTTTCTTTGGTTAAACTTATAGGGCGTAAATGCAATAGCACTAATTTTTGAACATATTTCATGGGTTCACGCAATGGCAACTTCAATTTCGAAAATATTTTGGGTACCATTCTAGCACCTACTACCTCATGCCCATGAAAAGTCCAGCCATGCCCTTCCTCAAATTTTTTTGTGGCTGGCTTTCCAATATCGTGTAATAAAGCTGCCCATCTCAACCATAGGTTTTGCGTGTGGGGTACAATATTATCTAACACTTGAAGGGTATGGTAAAAATTATCCTTATGCCCCTTACCTTCTATATAAACAGCTCCATGCAAATCTACCATTTGAGGGAAAATCCATTTAAGCAACCCAGATTTATACAACAAGTCCCATCCAATTGATGGCTTTGAACATAACATGATTTTATTCAGCTCATCCGTTATTCTTTCCTGACTTACAATTTTCATTCGATGCACGTTATCTCCTATTGCTTTAAAAGTGTTTTCTTCAATAGCAAAATTTAATTGTGCAGCAAAGCGGATAGCCCTTAACATACGCAAAGGATCGTCGCTAAAAGTTTGTACTGGTTCTAATGGTGTTTGAATTCTTTTATCTGCAATTGCTTGAATGCCATTAAATGGATCGAGTAGCAAACCAAACTGCGTTTTGTTTAAGCCAATTGCCAAGGCATTAATAGTAAAGTCTCTTCTGTTTTGGTCATCGGCTAATGTACCCTGTACAACTTGCGGTTTTCTGCTATCTAGCTGATAACTTTCTTTTCTTGCTCCAACAAATTCAATTTCAAACTCATCCAATTTTATTTGAGCAGTACCAAAATTTTTAAAATAAGCCACTATTGGTTTGGGCATTAATTCATTGGCAAAAGCATGGGCCAAAGCAATGCCATCACCTAAACAAACAATATCTGCATCTTTGGTATTTCGTCCAATAATTTTATCTCTAACAAAGCCCCCAATTAAAAAACAGGGTACATTTAAATTATCGGCCACTGCCCCTATATGTCTAAAAATTGCCTCTTCCTTATCGCTAAACTGAATGGTCATTGCTGCAAATGTAAGATTGTTTATTATGAAGCGGGCAAGCAACGCATTAATTGCGCAATTTCAATTTTGTATCCACAATCAAAATGTCCTTCAGGACATTCATTCTTTCCATGTAAGCCACAGGGTCTACATATAAGATCCTTATTAATTTGAACTACAATGCTTTTTGTACTTAATGGCCCGTAACCAAATGCGGGTATGGTAGAACAGTAAATAGCAGTTACAGGAGCATTTACAGCGGAACAAAAATGCATTGGTGCAGAATCATTCACATAATTCATTAATGCATCTTTCATTAATGCCGCCGATTCTAAAAAAGTACATTTTCCGGCTAAATTAGTGGATTGATTATGGCCACTTTGATCAATAATAGATTGACACAAATCAATATCATTTGGACCACCCATTGCATAAACTTGAATATCAGAAGGCAATTGTTGTAGAAATGCAATCCATTTTTCTGGCGGGAACTGTTTAGTCATCCATACTGAAGAAGGCGCAATACAGATATATTTTAAACCCTTATATTGTGCTACAGCATCTATATCGCTTTGGGTTGGATACAATTTGGGTAAACAAAGTTTTGCTTGGGGCCAATGCAATAACAATTTATTTCGCTCTATTTCATGCAATCCAGCACTACTGCTCATTTGGTGATGAATCACTTTAGTAAACATAAAGCTCAGCGGATTTTTATCGAACCCAATTCTTTCTTTTGCCCCTGAGAATGCAGTCAAGAACCCCGTAGCAGCATAA
>JBKBWE010000025.1:0-17180 GCA_046289145.1 Sediminibacterium sp. | reverse complement strand
GGAATTTGTGTGATTGAAGTTTCATGCATTAAATCCCTTGCATGGTCTAATGCCATAATAATCATAACTATTCCTCGAACTATATCAATTGAGTCGATTCTTTTCATATTTGAAAATAATCATATTTCACCAAAAGTGTATGTTTGGATGGGGGAATAGTGATTTGATAATATTGTATGCAGCGCTTTACTTTGATTTTCTAAATATCCTACTATTGAAAGCTTTCTGTTTTATCCATTGAATTGAAATATCAACAGGTGCAGTATAATTATCAGAAGCAGTATTGTGGCCCAATGTCGGAAACAAAGTATACTCAAATGGCTTGCCTTGAACTTTAAATGTATTTAATTCCTCTATACACAATTTTACAGGTATCTGAATATCTTTCTCACCAAAAAGCCACAGTCCTGGAATTGAAAGTGTATTCAAGGATATTTTGGGATCTGTAGCTATAAATTGATACCTGTCAGGATCATTTTTGGTATGTTCACGAGCATCTGATTCTGTATGATTATTCCAAAAGTTATTGTTCCCATTAGTATAAAATTGAAATCGAAGTTGTTCTAAAGTTGTAATCGTAGGGCAACTAAATAAAACCATAAACTCGACTAGTGGGTTATTGCTAGCAGCAATTGGGATTATCCATCCTGCCTGACTGAAGCCAACTAGACCAATTGGCATTTTTTTATCTTTCAAATAGGTTCGAAATTTCTTTACGGCTGCTCTTGCATCTTGAGATAATAATTTAAGATTAGTAGTATCAATATTATTTGTACCAACAGATGGTCCAATATATACACCACCAGACTCTCCAACTCCACGTTTATCATATGTTAATACAGCAATACCCTCTTTGGCAAGACGTTTAGCGAACTCTATTTCTCTTTTTACCGGATCAGAATCGTGAACAATAACGACTGCAGCAAATGGATTTTTAGGTGTTAAAATTGAGCCTACAAGAGTAACGCCCTGACTTTCAAACTTTACATCTTGAATGGCATAGGCTCCCGATTGAGAAAAAATTAATTCTGGCAAAAAAATAAATAATACCCCAAGAAAAAGGTTAGAAATAATGTTGTTTTTCATTTAAAATTTCTATAAAAATCTGAGTTAAATGGTCTTCGCTAGTATTGCCTAGAAATGCTTATAGAATATTATCGATAGTTTTTCTTTTGTTCAATTTCATCTCTAATTCTTTCTCTGATGTCAATTTTTGCACCTGCAAAAGCAAAGATTGATGAACCATATTCTCTTGCATATTGATTAGTTATTGAGTCAGCAAGAATTGAATATTGAAAGAATGGAGATGTTTCTTGCAATTCTGCATTTACAGCATCGGCTTCCTTTACTCTAATCAAGTTTACATATTCTTTTGATAAGTCAAACCAATTAATATAGTCTGCATTAAACGAAACTGCATTTAATTTTTGTTTTGTGTAATAATTAATAGCCCCTGCTTGTCCATAATTATCACAAAGTATCAAGGTATTATTTTTATTGGGTATGCTCAAATAAATACTATCAACTTTTAAGGCCAATTCTCTCCAACCAAGCATATCTGCAAA
The DNA here is from genome assembly GCA_046289145.1 of Sediminibacterium sp. Taxonomy (GTDB): domain Bacteria; phylum Bacteroidota; class Bacteroidia; order Chitinophagales; family Chitinophagaceae; genus Sediminibacterium. The sequence continues at coordinate 15,615 of JBKBWE010000025.1, read as the reverse complement.
ATCCTGTGGCAATAAATGGTCTTTACCATCTTCCCAAAACAGCAAACCCAATTTTTTATAACTTTCTGAATGCTGTGCAATGTACTCTGGGCTTTTATTGGGGAAAGCAACTTTATAGATGGGAATAAAAAATAGTAAAGGAATCGCAATTGCAATAGGTTGTAAATATTTTTTCCAACCTTCTTTTAAAATATCTGATAGATAAACAGATCCAAATGCAATATAAATAGGATAAATACCTATTGCATAATAGTCTTTTGCCCTGAAGTAAAGAAAAGCAATTAAAGTAAATAAGAGTGAGAAAAAGAAAACACTATATTTTTTTAAAGACTTATTGAAAAGCAAAGCATAAAATGATGAAAATATCACCAATAGTGAACCTATAAAAAACAACAACTGATTTTTTAAAAAATCAAATCTATCTACATTTACTAATTGAGTTTCTGCTAATTGTTTTAAGTGATGAAAGACTGGAAAATTGTTATTGTATTGCCATAAGAGATTTGGAAAAATTAAAGCAAAGCCTAATAAGGCAGCAAAATATAGATTGGGATTAAAAAATAATTTCCGCTGTTTTGTTAGTAACAATGAAGGAAAAAGTCCAATCAGTAGAAATAAAATATTGTATTTATTTAAAAAGCCAATTGCGAATACTGCTGCTCCTATATAAAGCCATTTTGCATGATCCGTTTTGATATATTTCAGGAGTGTGAAATATAAAACCGTCCAACTTAATACATCAAAAGAATTGGGTTGATACAATGTGTTTAATCGCAATAGTGCGGAGAATAAAACACAAGTTGCCCCTAAAATTAATGCGAATAGGTTTCCATTTAATTCTTCAATAGCCTTCCAAACAATAAAAATTGTCAATACACCATACAAGGCAGGGAAAAACTTAATCCAAAAAATTGAATTTCCTAGCAACTGAATTATATAAGATGTCCAAGAAGTTAATGGTGGAACAGATAGATAACCCCAACTCAAGTGATTTGCTTGATCAAGATGCAAATATTCGTCTCTTTGCAAGTCATATTCGCTGCTTAGCAGCAAAAATTGCAGCAAGAATTTAAGCCCAATGAAACCTAATAAAATTGTCGTCTTTTTTGTCATTGGGAAGTATTTAATATAATTCATTTTCCATTGCTGAAAGCCCATTGTTGGCTGTCAGCCTTTTTTCAATGACGTGTTTTTAAGCTGTCGTAATATGATTTATACCTTTCATATTTTGTAGACGAGAGGCCGTTAGGTATAATTCCAAGCAAAATATCACTATTATCCTTAAATACAAAGGTTAGAGTATTGAATATTTCGTTATCAATTAAGAAATAACTTGTAACAGATTCAAACTGTTCTTCAGGATAAGGGGTATTCTTAAACAGTATACGATCAAAATCGATATCCTTCGTCATGGAAGCAAATCCGGAAATAAACTCTTTCATCATTTTGAATAGTAAAGAAGTAGAAAAAATATCATCGTCATTACCTCTTTTTTTATACAATGAATCTAAAAAATGTGTGTCAAAGAATTTGGCAATCGCATCATCAAGAGTTTTGTTATATAGTAAAGAGTCTTGCAAACTAAATAACTTTTCATTTTTTAAATTAGCTGATAACCATTCTGAAAGGCTTTTTAATTTCTGAATTCTCTTTTTGTATAAACCTGTCGTATCGCTAGCAATAGAAATATTTACGCTAAAAAAAACTAAGCACAAGAAGAAAAAGCTCCAAGTTAGCATATCTGAAGGCCTGACGCACAAATACTGTTAGCTATGACTATTTAATTTCACATTAAATACTCTGTCCAAATGTTAGCAAATTGTTGTCTGGGTCAAGCATTGCAAATTCTTTTTGTCCCCAAGGCTTGGTTTGTAAATGGCCTGACGGATGTATGCTGTTATTGTTATCTAGCATAGATTGATAAAGTGCATCGATATCGTTAGTACGAATATAAACTTGTCCGTAATTTTCATTTGGGTCAAGCCCTTTGAACTCAAAAAAATGTATTTCTACATTGTCTTTTTTAACTAACAAATAGCCTTCATAGTCAGCACTACCAATGTCGTAGAAACCTAACTGTGTTAAATAAAATTCTCTTGTCGCAGCCTTGCTACGCATAGGAAGTTTTGGAATAATGGTTGTAAGCATAACGTTTTTATTATTCTTATGAAAATAAGTTTTTTATTAATAATTTCTTGGTTAGAGGAAACATCGCTATAATCATCATTAAAGAGCCTAATGTCATCCAATTTTCAATTCCCGGAAAAATTAAAATTAAGAGATTGCCTATGATAAAAAGTAATGAAGTCAATTTAGATTTAACATTTGTTTTGTAAAGCGCTATACCTAATAATATATTACCAACAAAAACTAAAAGACACAAAGCAAATGAAATTTTCACAATATTGGTCAAAACTACACTACCAATTGGACTTGAAAGATAAGCACCTAAAACTCCTACAAAGTATACACCACCAATAATTGAAAGAATAGCACCTGCAAATGAATAAAAAGGTGCATTTTTATAAGTTAAGTTCATTAAAGTTAAACTCAAAGCAATATAAACCGGCATTGATGCATAAATAAAATAGTGTGGCAATAGGTAATATCTAAATATTAAAGTTGGGTCAGAATTAGCTGAAAGATGAATTGTTCCATTTGTGTCCTTGTGAAAAAAATTAAAGCTGAAAAATGAAGACAAACTACTGTGAGAAATGCCCCAACCTATGAATGTTAATAAGGGTGCTAAAATTAAAGCCATAGCACCCAATATTTTTAGATACTGCTTAGCTTTTTGTAAAGATTCATTTTGCATTTTATCCATTTTGCTATTTTTTTTGCAAAAATGATCAATATGCTTGTGAAGTCCACTTGATTGAAATCAAGAAATTTAATATAAAGCTCTAACTCTGCTTAAAGTTTCGGGTGCAATTTTTAAGTAGGATGCAATCATTTTAATAGGAAATACTTTTGCTAATTCAGGTTTAGCTTTGTTTATGTAGCTGTATTTCTCGTTAGGTTTAAGGGAATTGTCAAAAATGAAACTTCTGTTCAAGTTCTGATTGAGGATTTTTCCAAATTGTAGGAAGGATTGTGATTTTGAACAAAGACAATGAAAGCTGCTCAAACTCAACTCAATAATTTCTGATTTTGAGAAGGCTTTAATTCTTGTATTTGAAGGTGTTTGATCTGTAAGGCTTTGTTGGTTGTACATCCACTCATCTTGTAAATGCAAATCAATTATAACTTCGTCAATGTCGTCAATTTGAAATTGTGAAAAGGAACCCGATAAAATGTAATAAAAACTTTTACAAACCTCGCCTTCTTTTAGAAGCAGTTCATTCTTATTCAGGATTCTCCTTTCTGAATATTTTTCAAAAAGTTCGATATCAAAATTTGAGAATTGTCCCAAACTATTTAAAATTTCGTTTGTCGTCATTGTGATTTCTCTAAATACTTTAATGCTTATTAAATTTCAATAGGATTATAGCTAAACTATTTCATTTTGAATTGCCAATTAGTGATAAGTTTTTCTATAGTGATTATTATTACAACTCCAACAATATACGCAACAATGTCAATCCATTCAAAGGATGTTCCCATAACGATTCTTGCAATATTTGATTTTTCAAGTCCTACAAACTCTATAAAATTAAAATATTGTAAGGTCTCAACTACGAAGGAAAAGATTAATACAAATATTGAGGTTGGTACAACTGGAAAATCAAAAAAGGACTTGACAAAACAATAAATTAGAATTACTACTAAAAGGTCTCCACCGTACGGTCTAACAATTTGGTCATGCACATATTTTGCAATAAGAATTTCAACAATAAAAAGGATTATTGTTAAAGCGAAATAGGTAAAATTAAATTTAAAGTAATCTCTTAAGTGCATATGGTTCTTTTTAGTAACCCCCAACAGTTTAGGATTGTGCCTTCTTATTTCTTAAAATTGCTTTCAAAAGCCTTTCCATTATTTCCTATTTTCCGTTCATTTGTCCAATTTATTAAACCATTTTTGAGCAGAAGGTCTGCGGTGCGGACATCCGGGCCAGCAGCAGGGTTGCCGCTTACCTTCTGATAATTCTTCTATCATTCGGTGGATATGTTCTGTCCTTGTTTCTGCTTTTTTAACAATCGTAACCCAACAAATCCATTCATTGCGCTGAATTGGCGTTAGCTTATTCCAACGTTCAAGAATTTCAGCATTGGCTTTTAATGCCGATTTCATATCATCGGGAACTTCGTGTAAAATTCCATCGGCTATTATTGTCTTTGTCATTTTATTTATTTCAGTCGTTCCAAAACGCCTTTTCGTTTCACAATGTTTTTATAGTCCCATTGTATTTCTTTTGATTTTTTTAGCCAGCGTTTAAGGTCTTTAGTGTTAATTTCTGAAACCGAATTGTAAAATACTGAAGCGTCCTTGAATTTTTTGCCTAGCACTTCTAAACCTGTTTCTTCAAAACTCGCTCCACTCCAAAACATTAAACGAATGCCTGCTTTCTGCTTGCTGTAACCCACTATGGGATTACCGTCTAAAAACCACACAGGGTGTCCGTGCCAAATTTTGTTTTCCGTTTTTGTTAAGCCATTACTGATTTGTTGCGACAACAAATTACAAACTTCTTTATCGATTTTGGATTGTTTGTTGTTATAAGAAAGAATATCCTTGTTGATGTTTTGTGTTTTTGTGCTTGTTTTTATATCTTCTTCCACACAAAACTTCACAATCTTTTTTATCAATGTCAATGGTAACTGTTTGTTAATAGGAAACTGAATTGCCCCCTTTGAAGTATTGTATTTTTCAAGTTGTGATTTGAAATATACAATAGGATTGGGCGTTGGATAAAAGCCGATATGTTTTTTGTTAACAGAGTAGTAAACCAAAACCTTGTTTTGTCGGAATGCAGGCATGCCGTAACTAATCGCTTCTGTCGCCAGTGGTGCGGCTTGTTTAATTGTCTGCCGAAGTTGTTCAAGGGTTTCCCGAATGTCGGCAGGTTGGCAAGAGTGATACTCGTCTATGTCCGTGAATTTTAAATTACTCTTGTTCATAATTCAATTTGTTTCGTCGTTTAACATTGCCTTTAACTTCTTGGGCTTTGCACAGGTTGGATCATACATATTCCAAATGTTGGCTTGGCCTATACTGAAAGTCCAACTTGCGTAAAGCTTTAGTTAGCTGCCGGCAGTATTACTGTATCTGGATATAGAAGCTAACTCAGATTTCAGTGAATGTTTTTCTTCTTCAATATCAAAGTCATCTTGCAAGCCTAGCCAAAACTTAGCTGAAGTCCCGAAATACTTTGAGAATCTTAGCGCAGTATCTGCTGTAATTCTTCGATTGCCTTTTATGATCGCAGAAATCCTTGTCTGTGGAATACCTGTATCTTTGCAGAGCCTATACGCAGAAATACCAAGAGGAATTAGAAATTCTTCTTGTAAAATTTCACCTGGATGGATATTCTTTAGAGGTTTCATTTTCAACGTTTAATGATAATCTATTATTTCAACTTCAGATGAATTACCAAATTCCAATTTAAAAATGATTCGCCACTGGTCATTTAACCAAATTGAGTAAAAATCCTTTAGTTTACCCTTTAGTTTCTCCGACTTATTCGATGGGGGTATCTGTAAATCCATAAGATCCTGTGAGTTATTAAGCATTCTTAGCTTACGCCTAGATATCTCCTGAATCGAATTTGGTATTTTCTTGACCCTTTCACCGTCCCAAATTTTCTGTGCATCCTTAGAGCCAAAAGAAAGAATCATATGAGTGGATTTAGATACTTACGCTAAAGGTAAGTATTTTAGGAAATCAAGAAAATAATTTTATGCCGGATAACGCGTTAATTTATGCAAGTAAAATATCATTGCTACAATATGGTAGCATTAAACAAGTGTTTTGAGTATTATACAGTTTAAATTTCAACTACTGCCAAAGCAAAGCATACTGATTCACAGACATAGCTATCATAGGTCAGTAAGTGATTACAAACGATACAATTGAGGGAGGAACTGATCAAGTTCCACAAGCTGACGAGTTAGATTAACTTTAGCCCGACTAATTCCCCAATTTCATTCTAAAATCAAATGATTGAGATGTTTTTAAATCAAAAAACTTTCTAGTTGCAGAAGGAACGATATAACTATTCGCTTTTAGTATTTTTGAAAAAGCCATTTTAAAAGCAGGTATTAGAAACTTTAATGCCCCATTACTAGCATAATTTGACAATGAAATGAGGTTGTCTTGATCTCTATTAAGATTGTATAATACTTCATTATCTTTAGAAGGCAAGCCCAACAGTTCTTCGTCTGATAAATACGCATTATACTCTTCTTGAAAATCACTCTTACAAATTTCAACTACTTTTTTCCTTAATAACTCATTCCATTGCTCATAGGATAAAGTAATTGAATTAGTTATTCTTTTTTCTACTTCGCCTTTATTCTTTTGAATTAACTTCTCAAACTCTGCAGTAGCATGCTCAACTAATTTAACACAGTTATCCACTGGTCTTAAAAGTGTATTTTTTAATTTTAGGATATATTGCTCCAACCCATCTATGGTACGTTGCTTATCAAAATTATTAAAATAATACTCGTCAAACCCATTGAAGGAAAAGCCAATTATTGAACTTTCAATTTGTTTAAACAACTCGTTATCAGCTGAATTATTAAAAACAAGTCGGCTCTCTACCACATCAAAAGAAACCACTCTTTTTGTTGCATTAACATAGAAAAAACCATTTACTGCCTTACCAAAGTCATAATGAAAAACAATATAATCAGTTCCATTACTCACAAAATCTAATCGATTCTTTTGGGGTTCAGTAATTTTTATTGTTGCTTTAATGGTTTTCCCATTTGTAAATTGCAACAACTGCTTATTGTTCTCAAAAAATATATCCCCTTTCTTAGTTATGAAATAATATCCTTTTGAAATTTCTACTTGTAAGCTTTTATTAACAACTGCACCTTGGCCAATCCGAAGTGAATCACCGGATTTTTCAAGAAACCATTTACTAGCTCCAACACTCATCAAAGAATAAGCCTGATGATTTTTATTGGCAACAATTACTTGTTCACTAATATTACCATTTTTAAAAATACTGACAGTAGTATCCCCGTCTTTATTCAGCATTACACCAGGACCATCAGTACAGTTACCACTGATACAAGTTTTCTGCGCATTTAGACTAAATAGTCCAAAATATAGAACTATTAAAAAGGAAAAGATTTTTTCTCTCATAATTAAGAATTATTGAATTTATTTTAGAAGAGTATTTTTTTTCAGGATAGCGCTTCTCCTCCTTTTCATAAAATTTTACTGAGATACATATTCTACATTTTTAGATCCATCAAAAATGATGATATTTTTAAAGGAGCCCCTATTTACTCCTATTTGATATTTATTACTTGTGTGATACAAATAAATTGGGCTTCCATCATCCGATTTTCTAATTTCACTATAAATGATTGTATAGGTTTCTGCTAATTCCCATCGAAAATTAAAAGTACCACGAAGCCAATACTTCTCAATTTTATTGGGAGTAAACATAAATTTTACTGTATTCGGCATTCTATTATATTGCCCAGGGCTTTCTGCTTTACCCCAGCTTCTAGAAATATCATAGCTTTCAGTAAAACTTTCATTGATCCTAATCTGACCAATTTCTGTTTTACTAGTATTGGGTTGATTATTGCTGCTGTTATTTCTGGCAGCCGCTGCTCTATTTGCTTCTGTTTGTTTATGGCCTATTTCAGCTAACCTTGCCATGCTATTGGGAGATTCCCTCCCTTCAAATACCAGGTCACTACCACTTTTTCTTCCTTTGTATAGGGTAAGTGCCATGCAATATTCGTTGCCACCACAGGATACCACACCATCTACTTTGTTCAGCTCTGCTTGAAAAACTATTTGATCAGCAAGACCATCTCCAGTAATATCGCCTATAGCAAGTGCCCCATAATTCATTACCCTATATTTTGTATTATCTGTACCCGTTAACTTCAACCTTGGCTTTTCGTTTTTTTGGTTACATCCAAATACATGAGGATAGCCCCCTAACGAGGCAACCACATCTTGCAAACCATCATTATCTACATCTCTAACTAATAAAGGACTTAGGTACATTTCGGAAGTGTTACTGCCCGTTGCTATTTCGGTAAGCTCAAATGCTTTATTTCCTTTGTTTATATAACACAACATTTTGTAGACCTTTTTGCAAATAGCAAAAATATCGGCTCTACCATCTCCATTTACATCTGCAACTGCTAAGCTTTCTATATCGTAAGGTGTTATTAGTGTTATCTTTTCCAGCGGTTCATTTCGAACTTTTGTTTGAAGGTTTTTTACCAAAGGCATTAATTGTATTTCAATGCCATCATACAAATTTTTACCCGGTACTCCCTTTACAAAATCAGTACTTCCATTGCCATCTAAATCTCCAATGCCACCTAAAAATTCAGGACCTACATTAGTTCCAATCCAAAAGCCCATTTTATTCTTCTCTAATTTTTCTGTAGGATAATGGGTAAATGCAGCCTTTCCGTTGTTAAGAAAAATTCCGCCTGGTGCCAGTATATCCATATTCCCATCGGCATTGTAATCGTGTAATACAAAATTCTCTATGCCTAACTTGCCCAGTGATGTGCTTACATAATAATTTTTTCTTTCCAACATCAGCAATTGCAGTGAGCTATCCGCAAGATTTAGCACTACAAGATCGGTTTTCTTATCTACATTTAAATCGGCTGCAGCTACCAAAAGGCCCTTGCCATTGGAGGTTAATGCCAGCCTAGTAAACCTAGATGCAGTTGGTGTTCCATCTCCATAATACATATCTATATAGCCAGCTTCACTGTAACTAGTTAGCACATCTGTAAAACCATCTCCATCAAGGTCTATTATTTGCTGTCGGTTTGGCCAATCGGTATAACTACGTCGTGAATTGACAGCCCAGTAACCTCTGTCCATTAATTTAGTATCATCTATTGAAGCTGTGCCACCACTCATTCCAGTTAATAAGCCACCAACAACCTGCGGTGCTGAATTTGCATTGGTAACATTTACACTTGGATTGTTAGGAGCAATCTTTTTATTAGTAAAATCACCTTTAGCCAATAATGGCTGAATGTCTTTTAAGCTTACTGTAGAGTATACAGTGGGATCAAAATACGAACCCACTTTTGGCCAAAGCATTTTATTTTGCCGGGTTACAAATACTGGGATCTTTCTACCATCCTTCAAAGTATTAAAGGATGCACCCACAATACCCGTTTCGGGCAATTTAATTTTAAACCAGTTGATTGGATGAGGGTATTTTTGGTATCCAATATTACCAATCCAGCACTCCCCTTTTTCATTGGAAACAATTAAGTTCGCATCTGACACAGCGAGACAGGTAAAATTGCCTGCTATAGGCGGCTTTGATCCAGCATTTGCTCCATTTATCTTAAAGTAAAAAGAATCGGTTAATGCCCCTTTTTGCCCTCTTGTTATCAAACTAAACTCGTTGCCCATGGAATTGGCAGCCACCACAATGCCCCTAAGATCTTCTTCTATACCAAACTTTCCATCACCATATATTCTGTAATTGATTACACGGCCACCTGGATTGTTTATACAGCTAACATACAATCTACCGGGTTCGCCAAAAGCTGCAATGGGTGTGCCTGGCATTTCAACAACTGTTTCACTTTCTTCTACAATTTTGTTCCCCTTTCTTTCTAAATAAGCCGTAATAAATTTATTGCCCTCGGCCCACATGACCATTGGCCCTGAACGGCCAGAATAGGGAACTGCTTGTATTAATTTACGGCCTTGTTTTGGGGTAAAAATATAGGGCTCCTCCCGGGTATTGGCATCTATATAAATTACGATGCGTCCATCGGTGGTTTCGTAGCCGCCACAGAATAACTCTGGGCTATTTTCAAACACATGCACCGGTACAGCAAAATCAGGTGGAGGCGGTTGTAACTGTTCCACTTTACCGCTTGTATCAAAACGGTATAAGGCGTAATTAGCAGTAGTAATGTATAATCCGTCAGGGCGTACTTTGTATGCAGGCAATACTACCTGCGCCTTAGTAATTGAAAATGTAACAACTGCTACTAAACTTACAAGTAGCAAACGAATATTATTTAGTAGAAACATGGCTTTGTATAGTTTGTGGTACCCGATTTGTTTAAATCAAGTTACTAAAGTTACCTACTGGCTTATTTAATTAACGCGCTCCCTTTATAATCTTTTGGTTGAGAATAAATTATCGCACCAAGTAGTTTCCATTCAACAACACCGTAAACAGAATAATCGAATTTATTACTATCGTTTGTCTTATTTACAAGAATTGAAACAGGTTTCCAATTTATCCCACTTATTAACCCTGTTGTTGAAGAATATGAACTGATTGGAATATTGTCTTGTCCTTGCTTATCCTTACCATACTTAATACCCAAAGTATATTTTGAAACTAAAGTATTTTCCAAATCAATACTAAGAAAATAACTCTCATTACTTTTTAAGCTATCCTCAGAAATAAACTTCCAAGTCTTTATTTGGTTTGAATTTGGTTCTTTGTTGTCATTTTTTGGATTCTCAATAAAAGACAATAGCCCGAATACGAAAATAACTGAAGCGAAAATTCCCGACTTTTCACGAATGAGTTTTGTCGCATTGAAGCAAAAAAAGACAAAAAAAATAAAGAGTCCAATGTTGAGTAAAGACCATAAAAGGTAAAGCATATTGTTAAATTATTTGTATACGTAAATGCTTGCAGGCAACGGCAGGGGCTTTGCTTTGGTTGGATAATCTGTGATCCTTCTGCTGGCTTGGCCACTACTGACTCGATTAGTTAAAGCCAAATTACTGAAGTTGATTTGAAACTCCAAAGCTGATGGGCCATTGTTGAAAGCCCAACTTTCGTAAAGCCATTTATTAGCGGTAGCCCTGTAAAATAAAATCGTAAAGAATTATTTGAATGGAATCTTTATATTTGTGGCAGGTGTTTTGATATGCCTGCTCGTTCGTGCAAAGATTTCATCAACCAATAAAATTGATAATGTAACCTTCCAGGCTTATTATCCGATTAAAGTTTACGAACGCATTCTCTAGGATAATAATCTTGGTAACAAAAGGATTATATTATGAACACGATTGATTATTTCAAGCTCCAAGCAAAAAATTTACTCAGAGATTTTAAAACAAAAACTCCCGTTTTAGACAAAACATCTTCTGCTTTTCTATACGAATATACCCCAAAGTATTTTGACATAGAAATGATTATTTCCGATTTTAACATCGACGAAGAAAATTTCAGTCTGATGAATGCCCAGCATGTCATAGCAAAAATTGCAAACTTTGATAATTGGTCTGAGCTATTAAAAGCATCGACAGCTGAATTAGAACTTTCGAAATTATTATACGACAATCAAAATAGAATTGATCAGGTTGGATGGGAATTTTATATCGCCGATGCTCAAGCTATGAATGAAACTAAACTAGATGCTGAGATACAAGTTGATATATTCAAACAAGTTGTCGTTGAAGAAAATATTTTCGATTACATGGAAATAGAAAGCTATTTATTGAAACACAAGATAGACTAGTCAATTTTTCACAACCTCTGGTTGGGTTAATGCTAACAAAAGGCTTTGCGCAGTTTGGATAATCTGTGATCCTACTGCTGGCTTCGCCACTATAGACTCGATTAGTTAAAGCCAAATTACTGAAGTTGATTTGAAACTCCAAAGCTGATGGGCCATTGCTGAAAGCCCAACTGGCGTAAAGCCTTTTGTTAAGCGCCGTATTATTTCTCTGTGGGAATAACAGCTATAATACGTCTAAGAGTCTTATCATCAATTGAATCAAACTCTGCTTTATCAAAAATCGTCAATAAATAAATTTCCTTCTGTGGTGTAACCACATATGTTATTATTCTAGCACCACCACTTTTACCTTTTCCTTTACTCTTAATGGAGATATGGATTTTATATGTATCATTACCCAATGATGTTCCTAGAGTAGGCTCTTCTGACAAAGACTCCGCAATTTCTGTTAGTTCAATTTTGAGAGATGGATATTTTTTACTAGCCGCTTAGCTTCTCTCTTGAATTTATCAACAGGTATAACTTTATAGCTTATTTAGAAAATCAGTTAAAGTCTGTTTCTTGCCTTTTGATTTTCTTACTTTCTCTACTTGCTTAAATGTAACTTTAAGATCTGATTTAAGCTTAAGCACCTGCTCAGATTTACGGATACGAGAAAGCACCTTCTCCCATTCGCTTACTGGCAATTGAACAGCTTGAGGTTTGCCATTCGCATTACTTACATATTGGAGTGCTATTTTCATGACTTAAAGTTAGAGATTTTTTACTATAACAAAAATTAAGGAATGGCGTTTAACGTCGGCGGCTTGCCGAAGTTCTGGACTTTGTTATTCGTCTGCCCTGAACCGCAGCCGATTAATAGATTGATGATGAAGTTAACAACTAATGCTCAATGTTGTTTGTCCTGTCCGTAGCCGCAGCCTACCAGCGAATAAATGCCCATTGTACTTTCTTCTGCCAGCATTTTGGAAAACCGTATTGTACGCATACCCTTTCTACGTGGTCATCTACAATGTGGGTCTGTGTCGCACTGCATGATGGTTGCCGTGTGTAGGTCAAGGCAGGCTCTTTTGCAAGGTTGGCTTTTGTGTATTGGCTTTGTGTGCCTTGCAAATGTGCCTGACTTGTAGCGTTGGCTTGTTAGAGTTGTCAAAGTCTGTGTCATGTAAGTGAAATGTAAATTTCAGTTGGTTCTTGTCTTGCTTTTTGTTAGTTTTGCCGCACAATGAATTACAGCACTATTATATTACCGTCTTCTGTTACTCCACCTTGAGTAATGGTTTCTCTTCTTGAGATTTCTCTTGCTGCTGTATTTTTTACACAATTATTTTACTGTATCATTAATTTAAAATTGTTTTCATGAAGCAATATCTAAAACTATTCGACTTAACTCAAAAAGTCAACTACAAAACTGAAATTCTGTCGGGCTTAACCGTAGCCCTTGCATTAATACCCGAAGCAATCGCCTTTGCTTTGATAGCTGGTCTGTCGCCACTAACTGGCTTGTATGCAGCGTTTACAATTGGCTTAATTACGTCCGTCTTTGGTGGTCGTCCTGGAATGATTTCTGGTGCAACTGGTGCTGTCGCTGTCGTAATAGTTGCGTTGGCAAAATCGCATGGTGTCGAATATGTTTTTGCGACTGTTGTGTTAGCAGGGCTTATACAGGTTGTTGCAGGTTTGTTTCGATTAGGTAAATTCATTCGGCTTGTTCCGCACCCTGTCATGTTTGGGTTTGTCAATGGTTTGGCAATTATCATTTTTATGTCGCAGTTAGACCAATTTAAAATTACTGATGGTGCTGGTGTCATGCATTGGATGCAAGGCGGAAAATTATTTTTAATGCTCGGCTTGGTGTTGCTGACAATGCTTATCATTTGGGGCTTACCAAAACTCACAAAAGTTATTCCTGCGTCACTTACTGCTATTTTGGTTGTGTCTGCCATTGTGATAGGCTTTAATATAGAAACAAAAACAGTTGGTGATATTGCATCTATTCAAGGTGGTTTTCCTCCCTTCCATATTCCTGATTTGTTGTTTAGTTTTGATACACTAAAAATTATCTTTCCTTATGCGTTGATTATGGCTGGTGTTGGTTTAATAGAAAGTTTACTGACTTTAAATCTCATTGATGAAATAACAGAAACCCGTGGTCGTGGCAATAAGGAAGCCGTTGCACAAGGTGCTGCAAATATTCTTACTGGTCTTTTCTCGGGCATGGGTGGCTGTGCAATGATTGGTCAAAGTCTGATTAATATTTCTTCTGGTGCAAGGGCAAGATTGTCTGGAATTGTCGCTGCCGTTATGCTGTTAGTGTTTATCATGTTCGGTGCTGGGTTGATAGAAAAATTGCCTATGGCTGCACTTACAGGATTAATGATTATGGTTGCCATTGGTACGTTTGAATGGGCAAGTATAAAAACATTTGGAAAAGTGCCAAAGCATGATTTGTTTGTTATGATACTTGTTGCAGGTATAACAGTAGTGCTACATAACCTTGCCCTTGCAGTTTTGATTGGCGTAATTATTTCAGCTTTGGTGTTTGCTTGGGAGAGTGCCAAACGCATCAGGGCAAAAAAATATGTGGATGAAAAAGGTGTAAAGCATTACGAAATATTTGGACCGTTATTTTTTGGTTCTGTGTCCGCCTTTAACGAAAAGTTTGATATACTGAACGACCCCAACGAAGTCATAATTGATTTTAAAGAAAGTAAAGTTGTTGATATGAGTGGTATTGAAGCGTTAAATAAACTAACTGAACGCTATTTGAAATTAGATAAGAAATTACACCTAAAACATCTAAGCGAAGATTGTCGCAAGTTGTTGGCAAACGCTGATAAAATTATTGATGTAAATATTGTTGAAGACCCACACTACAAGGTTTTGGTAGATAAAATATAAATTCTATGACTCCTGAAGAAAAAACAGCAATTAAATCAGCAATCGAACGAAAAATAAAGTCAACGGAAGCGGCGATTGTTGAATATAAAGATATGACACAACCCGTGGCTCCTGATGTGGCGATTGGTCGTATTAGTCGCATGGATGCCATTAATAATAAAAGTGTTATGGAAGCTGCACTCCGTGAAGCCGAAGCAAAGTTGCAACGATTAAAAACGGCGTTAGAAAAAATTAATGACGTTGATTTTGGTAACTGCATAAAGTGTAAAGCGGAGATACCAATTAAGCGGTTGATGATAATGCCTGATAGTAATAAATGCGTAAAATGTTCGTAGCATTATTCAAAAATTATTATGGATTTTTAAATCTCACTATTTGTCAAGTATTAACCCGTGTGCCGATTAAGTACGAAAGCTAAATAGGTAGTACAACAATTGAGCTTATTTTCATTAGCCGCAATAAAGTCAATGCGATGTAAGTGTTTCGTTGTTCCATTTCTGTCTGTTTTCATATCGCTGTCCAAATAAGTTGTAGTCCTGATATTATGAGCAAAATTTCAACAAGCCATATAAATTTCCCTCGGCTCAATTTCTCAATTATTTTCTTTCCTGTCCAACTGCCTATAATCATTGCAACACTAATAAAAAGTCCGTAGTAAAGTTCAGTCTGTCCGATTAGTGAAAATTTATTGTAAACAATTGTCTTGGTCAGATGCATTGCCAAGGCGGTAAATGCTTCGCTTGCAATGTATGCGGTCGCTGACAAGCTAAGTCCATGGAAAAAAGCAGCGCCAAGTGGTCCTGCACTTCCTGTAAGCCCTGATAAAAAATCTGTCAGTTCGCCACCAAGCAACATTCCTTTGTCGCCAATTTCTATTTTCTTAATTTTCGTTCTTCGGTAAATAACCAACAGAATAAGAAAAACGCCAATGCCAATTTTAATTTTATTGCTGCCAATTTTATTAAATAAGTAGCTGCCTAAAATTGTTAAAGGAATGGCGGTCAGTAAAAAGAAAGTTATTGGCTTCCATTTTAGTTCGTGTCTGCCGAACCAAACTCTTGAAGCGTTACCAAATATTTGTCCGATTGTCAAAATGGGA
>JBKBWE010000303.1:0-3259 GCA_046289145.1 Sediminibacterium sp. | reverse complement strand
GCCCACACGATAACCCGGAGCTAATGTTTTGGAGACTGATCCAACCCAAATAACTAAACCCTCATCATCAAATGATTTACATGGTTTAGGGCGGCTGTTCCCAAAATATACATCTCCATATAAATCATCTTCTATAAGTGGTATGCCCCGTTTTGAAAGCATTTTTACCACTTCTTTTTTATGCTCGTCAGGCATACAGCTACCCAACGGATTATTAAAATTAGAAACCAAAATGCACACTTTTATTTTGGAAAGAACCTTCTTTAGAGCATCGGGTTCAATTCCAGTAATGGGATGTGTTGGTAATTCAATTACATTTAATCCCAAGTTTTTTGCTAGTTGCAATATGCCAAAATAAACAGGACTTTCAACAGCAATCGTATCGCCTTTCTGAGTAAGTGCCATTAACCCAAATGAAATTGCATTCATAGCTCCTGCAGTTGTAACAATATCATCTTCATTCAAATTCCCATTCCATGTGTAAGTCAATCTAGCTATATCACTGCGTAATTTTCGGTTTCCTTGAATTTCTTCGTATTCTGTTCCGCTTCCATTTAGGTTTCGCATAGCATTGACCAACTCTTTATTGAGTTTTGCAATAGGTAACAATTCGTTTTCGGGTACTCCAAGTGAAAATCGGGTTATATCTTTATTACTAAGCTTAGAATATACTTTTGAAATCAGTGTTTCCACTGCTATTGGTTCAGTTCCCCATGAAGGTGTACTCACTGAAGGAACGGATAAATAAGTAGATTGGTAACTAACATAGTAACCAGACTGTGGACGTGAAATAATTAATCCTTTCGCCTCTAGCTCAAGATAAGCTTTAACAGCTGTTGTCATACTCACGCCATATTCACGGTGCAACATACGCAGTGAGGGTATTTTATCACCCGCTTTTATTGTACCGTTTCTTATTTTTTCTTCTAACGCATTAGCAATTTTTTGATATAATTTTTTTTTCATTGTTTTAAACTGTATACTGCAAAATTAATATAATTGTATCTGTACTTATATTTTTTTTATACTTTATTTTGTATAGTGATGTATTAGTTTACTATGAGTATTAAAAAAAATTGGCTTGCATTTGCTGCTTTGAGTGTAGTTTGTTTGGTTTGGGGTACCACTTATTTTGCTATTCGAATTGGGGTAGAAACTTTTCCTCCATTTATGTTCTCAGCTATTTGGCATATTGTAGCGGGAAGTTTACTCTTGTTAATTCTAAAGATAGTTGGAAATTTAAATCTCAACAAATCAATTATTATCAATCAGCTTATTTTAGGAATATTAATGATAGCATTAGGAAGTGGTGTTATAGGTTGGTGTGAACGTTATATCCCAAGTGGATTAGCGGCTTTGATTGTTTCCATTTTGCCATTATACATTATTGGACTAAATTATTTAGTTGGATTAGATCGACAAAAAATGAACAGACAAATAGTTACAGGTCTTTGTTTGGGCTGTATTGGAATAGCTTTAATTTTCAAGGATAATCTCAAGGATTTTGTAAATCCAACCTATTTAACAGGTACATTAATTACATTCGGAGCCTGCTTTTTCTGGGCAATAGGAAGCGTCTATTCAGCAAAGAATAGGTTAAAAGGAAATAGTTTGCTAAATGCTGCCTTACAAATGTTTTTTGGAGGTTTAGCTCTCATGGCGATGAGTATCTTTATGGATGATTATTCCGAATTACAAGTCATCAATTCTGATGCTATTTGGTCACTAGTTTATCTCGTAATAATAGGCTCAGTGATATCATACCCTTGCTACGTTTATGCATTGGAAAAGTTACCCATAGGTCTTGTTTCACTATATGCATATATCAATCCAATCATCGCATTAATATTAGGCTACTTCCTCTTGAATGAAAAAATCACTTACACAACTGTTTTAGCACTTTTTAGCGTGACAATTGGCATTTATAATATAAATCGCGGATATCAAAATAATATAAAATAACTTATAAATGTTTAATCTCCAATATAATAAAAGATGAATATAGAAAGAAAAGCACAGTTAAAGCAAAGCTTTGAGCGGTCTGAAATAATGAAATTATATGGTGCTGAAGCAAGCGTAATTTCTAAGGGGTACTTTGAAACTATTGTTCCTAAACAAAAATTTATGCTTCGTCCTGCAGGTATGTTTAACGGAAGTACTATAGCTGCCTTGGTAGATGTGTCCTCAGGCTATGCAGCTGCTTCCTCAAAAGAATCAAATAGTTATTTCACAACTGTTGAACTAAAAATAAATTACTTAAGTCCTGCTTTGGGTGATAAACTCATTGCGAAAGCACAAGTAATTAAAAACGGAAAAAGGCTTTCAGTAGTTAGATCTGATATTTTCGTTATCGATAAAAATAAAGAAACAATAGTGGCTACTTCTTTAGTTACATTAATGTGTCTTCAAAATAAAAGCAACGAAACACAAATAGACTAAACTAAAATTTAGATAATATGGAGATTACGAACATTAATTCATTTTTGCAGTACTATGAAAAGTTGAGAGAACGAACTAATAATATCATAGCTGTAATACCCGAAGATTGTATTGATTGGTCATACAAACCCGGTAAGTTTACTATTGCAGACCATATAAGACATATCGCTGCAATTGAAAGATATATGTATGGAGAAACTGTTCAGGGTAATCGTTGTTCCTATACAGGATGTGGTAAAGAATTGGCAGATGGATATGAAAACGTGATACACTTTTTTAATACTAAACATCAGGAAAGCATGGAGATTTTTAGCCAGTTAACTGATTTGCATCAAAAATGCCTTACTCCTGGAAATGTAACTATTTCAATATGGAAATGGCTCATGACAATGGCTGAACATGAAATTCATCATAGAGCACAACTATACATCTATCTGAATCTGCTTGGAGTTGAAACACCACCAATGTTTGGTTTAAGTTCAGAAGATGTTATCAAAATAAGTAATTACAAACTTTAAATTTAATAATTATGGAAAGCTATTTAAACAGTGTAAAAAAGCAATTTGAATATTACAAAATGCTAGGCGAAAAAGCCATGGAACAATTGGAAGAAAATCAATTGTTCTGGCAATACAATGATGAAAGTAACAGTATTGCGGTTATTATTAACCACATCACGGGCAATATGCTCTCTCGATTTACTGATTTTTTGACTACCGATGGAGAAAAGCCATGGAGAAATCGTGACGCAGAATTTAATAATCCTTTCAATAGTAAAGAAGAATTGATGAATCGATGGAAACAAGGTTAGGAATGTCTA
>JBKBWE010000024.1:0-17396 GCA_046289145.1 Sediminibacterium sp. | reverse complement strand
CCCTTAAAGTATCAGCTTTGGTAAATAGGGTGGTATTTGCTTTTTGTGCCAAAATAGATAATGGCAGGAAAAGCAGTAAACACATCTTTAGCAAAGGTTTTTTATTCATTTGCTAAATGTAGCATATTCATCAAAAGAAAGTTTATTGCTTCTTTAATTTGTCTTTAAACACTTTTTCAAATTTCTCTAGTTTCGGAGCAATGACAAAACGACAATAACCCTGATTTTGGTTATTGTTGTAATAATTCTGGTGATAGTTTTCGGCAGGATAAAAATTCTTGAATGGTTCTATGATTGTTACAATTGGTTTAGCCCATGCACCACTTTTATCCAATGCTGCTTTGTATTTTTCCGCTTTTTGCTTTTGTTCAGCATTGTGATAGTAGATGGCTGAACGATACTGTGGGCCAATATCGTTTCCTTGTTGATCCATTGTTGTTGGATCATGGGTTTTCCAAAAAACTTCCAACAATTCGTCGTAGCTTATTTCTTTTGGATCAAAAACAATTCTGGCCAATTCAATATGACCTGTATTTTTATCGCAAACTTGCTCGTAGGTAGGATTTTCAACAAATCCGCCACCGTATCCACTCAATACTTCTTTTACTCCTTTTAAACGCTGAAAAAAAGCTTCTGTACACCAGAAACATCCTTCTCCAAAAGTTGCGGTATCAGTTATACTATTCATTAAATTGGGTTTAGGGTTCATTTTAAAAGCTGCTTTATTAGGATCTTCTGCTGCTGCACAAGAAACCAACCACATTGTAAGGGTTAAGGCAAATAGGTAGTTCTTTTTCATAATGCTTTTTCTAATCTACGGATATCTACTACAAACAGTTTGGTATTTTTGTTGAATAAGTACGCTCTTATATACGAAACGGTCTTATTTAAGCGATATATACTTAAGAATTGATATTTTAAGATAAATTTGTGATACCGTAACCATTATGAGTTTTCAGTCCCAATTTTGGAAGTACATGTCTCTACGCTTAGAGTCGCTGCTGCTGGCTATGCCACTGTTGCTATTTTTTGCGCTATACCACTTCTACGACGCACTCAGCATTGACCCTTATTTTGGGGTTTCGGTACCTTTTATTTTAAGTACCAATATTTTGATCTTTCATATTCCTATTTTCTTGATTCCCTATTTAATGCATCGCTTTATGCGAGACCAAGACAAGGGTCATGTATTAGTCAATTTCTTGCACGTGGCACTCTCTATCTTCTTATTAGTAGCATTAATGTTTACTTATCAGGTAATTCAACCTTCTTCCCCTGATAGAGGAACCCCCATTTTTGATTTGCCTGAAAACAAATTATGGATGGAAGCAACTATGGCTACTTATGTAATTTTATCAGCACAAGTTTTATTACAAATTGCTTTTATCTTTTACTCACTTACTGTTCTATTTCCTTCCAAACAAAAGCAACCCCAACCGAGTTATTCATTTAATTAGCTGGTACAATGTAACTTTGCCAGCAGAAACTGGCTTTTATGATGCGTTTGTACCCTGAATCGGCTTTAACTCAATTAGAATTTGACAAGATAAAAGAATTGTTAAGTGCTTTGTGCAATACCGATTTTTCTAAAAATAAATCTAATCAACTTCGAATACATACTCGAAAAGATTTTATAGATCGAGAATTAAGACAAGCCTACGAGTACAAATTAATTTTACAACAACAACAATATTTTCCTGCAGATTTTACGGCAAATATATCCAAAGACATAAAGCTTTTATCTATTCCAGGGGCACTACTAGTAGGAGAGCAGTGGATGATGATTAAAAAACTAACGGAAAGTATGGGTACTCTTTTTCGTTGGTTTGATAATGAACGCCGCATGGCTTTCCCTGCATTAACGCAGGTTTTAAGCGATAGTTATTATGAGAAGTTGATTGTAGAAATGATCAATGAGGTACTAGATGATGCAGGGGTTGTTTTAGACAATGCTTCACCAGAACTGCAGAAAATTCGCATGAACTTGTACAAAAAAAGAAATGAGCTGCGAAGGGTTTTCGAAAAAATGGTCCAAAAAATGGCCAAAGCAGGTTATACTGCTGATATTGATGAAAGCTTTAGTAATGGAAGAAGAGTAATTGCTGTTTTTTCAGAATACAAAAGACAAGTAAAGGGGATTTTACACGGTGAAAGTGACAGTCGTAAAACAGCTTTTATTGAGCCTGAAGAAACCATTGAGCTTAATAATGATGTGTTTGCTTTAGAGAATGAAGAAATTAAAGAGGTTCAAAAAATACTGCGTGCACTTACTTCCAAACTCTCTGTTTATGCACCACTATTGCAACAATACATCCAAATAATTGGAGAATTCGACTTTATAAGGGCTAAGGCAAAATTGGCAATCAATATGAATGCCCATTTGCCTAATGTAATAGATAAAGCTGTGGTGCAATTGATTGAGGCATATCATCCTTTATTGTATTTGTATAATAAAGATTCTGGTAAAAAAACCATCCCTGTTTCTATACATTTAGACGATAAAAATAGAATACTGGTTATAAGTGGTCCTAATGCTGGGGGAAAAACAGTAACAATGAAAACCATTGGCCTGAATCAAATGATGTTGCAAAGTGGGTTATTGGTTCCAGTTCATCCTGATTCGCAAATGGGGATTTTTAAACAGCTTTATATTCATATTGGTGATACCCAAAGTTTACAATTTGAATTAAGTACTTATTCAAGCCATCTAATGCATATGAAGCATTTTATGGAGAATGCAAATGGGAAGACCTTATTTTTTATTGATGAATTAGGATCTGGATCAGATCCTAATTTGGGAGGGGCTTTTGCAGAAGTAATCATGGAAGAGTTGGGGCGAAAGCATTCTTTCGGAGTAGTTACTACCCACTACTTGAATTTAAAAGTAATGGCCAACCATACACAAGGTATTTTAAATGGTGCAATGCAGTTTGATGAAGTGAACCTTCAGCCAATGTATAAATTAATTATTGGCAAGCCGGGTAGTTCTTACACATTTGCTATTGCAGAAAGAATTGGATTACCTAAAAATTTAATTAATAGGGCAAGAAAATTGGTGGAGGAAGACCATTTTAAATTAGACCGACTTCTAAATAGAACAGAACAAGACTTACAGCATTTAGAAAAAGAGAAAAAAGAACTCAATCGTTTAATGAAAGAGAACGAACGATTGAAAAAGGAAATGGAGCAAGTAATGAATAAAGAGCGCCATATTCAACAAGTAGAACTACTTAAAAATCAGAATAAAATTACTGAGGAACGTTTGCATTACTTGAAAGACATGGAACGAAAGCTGAAGCAAATTGTGTTAGATTGGAAAAAGTCGGAAAACAAAAACGAAGTCATTAAAAACTTACAGAACCTATTATTTAAACAAAAAGAAACGATTGTTGTAAATAAATTGGCTAAAAAAGTAGACAAAAAATACAAGGAACTGAACACCCTTATTGAAATTGGAACCCTTGTCAAATTAAAAAAGAATTACCAAGTAGGTGAAGTAAAAGAAATACGTGGGAAGCGAGCCATCGTTCAAATTGGGGCATTACCCATTAATGTGGAGCTTGCAGATTTAATTCCAGTAGAGAAAATACCAGAACCAGTAGCCAATAGTTAAAATGATTCAGTAATTTACAAACTGAATTTTTGATGTGAGATATTGTCTGTTTATTTTTTATTTGTTGATCAATCTAAGTGCTTTTGCACAACTCTGTACAGGTAGTTTAGGAGAGCCTGTAGTTAATAACAGTTTCGGAAATAAAAATAATGCAGCAGGCCCATTAAGACCTGGAGTCACCAATTTAGGGTATGCTGCTACAGGTTGCCCAATCGATGGCAACTATACAATTACTAATGGTGCATTAGGCTGTTTTTCGAGTACCTGGCACGATATTAATAGAGATCATACAGGAGACGAAGAAGGTAGGTTTATGTTGATCAATGCTACCAATGCACCAAGCGTATTTTTTGTGGATACCATCTCAGGGCTTTGTGGTAATACTTCTTATGAGTTTGGCGCATGGGTAGCTAATGTATTAAAACCTTCGAGTTGTAATGGAAATGGAACCAAACCCAACTTAACATTTACTATTGAAACCCTTGCTGGAGCAATTTTAGAAACTTACAATACAGGTAATATTAATGAAGATGCAGTACTTACTTTTAAACAATATGGATTCTTATTTAAGCCTGATATAAATACCACCACAATAGTACTAAGGATTGCCAATAATGCAGGAACGGGTTGCGGAAACGACCTTGCGTTGGATGATATTACTTTCAGGCCTTGCGGTCCTGCAATGACTGCTAGTATTGATGGAGTAACAGGCTTTACTAAAAATATTTGTTTCAATAATCAGACCAATATGAATCTTAATATGACTGTAGGAGCTGGTTATTTAAATCCTGTTTATCAATGGCAAGTAAGTACCAATTTGGGGAATACATGGAATGATATTACAGGTGCCACCAGTACCAGTTTTAATAGAAATGGAACTTCAGTTGGCACTTTTCAATACAGATTAGTGGCCGGAGAATCTGCCTTCGCAGGAGTGGCTGCCTGCAAAACAGCTTCACTTCCCATCACCATAAAGATTAATAATTCAGCACCTAAATTAGGTAACCAAACCATTAATCAATGTGTTGGAGGAAATATCAATTTTAATGGCGCATCTGGATCAGGGTCTAGTTTATCCTATCAATGGACTGGCCCTAATGGCTTTACTGCTTCAATTCGTAATCCAATCTTGACAAATATTCGTTCAGCAGATACGGGCAAATATATTGTTCAAGTTTCAACACTTGAAGGATGTACTGCAAACGACACTATTACTATTACCGCTTATAATGCCATCAATGGATCATACACAGGCAATACGATAATTTGTTTGGGAGATAGTACATTGCTAACAGCAATTGGTGGCAATCAATTTGAATGGTATAATAATACTCGTGCAATAATTGGGTCTAATAGTACTTATTTGGCTAAGCCTAGTGATACCACTAATTATCAATTATTGTTCCGAGATGCAATGGGATGCGCTGATTCAATCACTATTCCATTATATGTCATTAAACCACCTGAAGTTGATGCAGGACCCAATAGAAGCATCATGCAAGGAAATAGTACCGCGTTGTTGGGAAGTATCACTGGACAAAATAGTGGATTTATATGGTCTCCCACCAATAGTATGTTACAACAAACTACATTAACCCCATTGGTTAGTCCTTTAAATACCACTACTTATACCTTAACTGCATATGGTTTAAACGGATGTGCTCTAACGATGGATACAGTGCAAGTTCGCGTATTCGTAAGCATAGCTCCACCTAATTCTTTTTCACCCAATGGTGATGGCATTCATGATATTTGGCTAGTTCCAGGACTAGAAACTTATCCCTTTTCTGAATTAAGTATTTTTAACAGAGCAGGACAAATCGTCTTCCAATCAAAACCTTACACAGATGGTTGGGATGGAAAATACAAGGGCAAAGATGTTCCAGGAGGGGTATATTACTATATCATTAATCGAGGCAACGGAGAACCTTTGTTGTCGGGTAGTATTTATTTAATAAAATAGACTATGATTCTAGATTCAATTGAACGTTTACAATCTTATTCAACGCTACATCCTAGATTTAAAAAAGCCATGGAAAGCATTATGGCAGCCAATTACAATGAACTACAACCAGGAGAAATTAAATGGGATGGGGAAGATATTCGTGCTATTGTTATTCACGATCAATTAGTGAATGAAAAAGAATCTACTGATTATTTTGAGTGTCATAATACGTATATCGATATTCAAATTATATATGAAGGAGTAGAGCGAGTAGGGTGGAAGTCTCGCACTAATTGCTTGCTCCCTCGTGGTGAATATAATACAGAAAAGGATGTACTTTTTTATGAGGACGCACCTGAATTATTTTTTGAATTAAAACCAGGACATTTCACCATTTATTTTCCTGAAGATGTACACGCCCCAATGATAGGAGATGGGGCAATTAAGAAAATGGTGGTAAAAGTACGGGTATAGTGTTTTGGCACAAAAGTGTTAGATTTATTTTAACTAATCATTGTGTATGAAACATCTTTTTATTTTT
Organism: Sediminibacterium sp.; assembly: GCA_046289145.1. Taxonomy (GTDB): domain Bacteria; phylum Bacteroidota; class Bacteroidia; order Chitinophagales; family Chitinophagaceae; genus Sediminibacterium. Next base: position 11,297 of record JBKBWE010000024.1, on the reverse strand, counting down.
GGGCTGGCTTTGATAATGGCCCTTTCGATTCATGCCCAGCGCCCCAATATTGTTTTGATTGTATCCGATGATCATTCTTATCAAACCATCAGTGCTTATGGGAGCAAGTTGATGCAGACTCCTAATATTGATCGCATTGCTAAAGAAGGACTTCGTTTTGATAAAGCCTATGTTACCAATAGTATTTGCGGCCCAAGCAGAGCAGTTATCTTAACAGGTAAATACAGCCATAAAAACGGGTTTAAAGACAATGCCAATTCAAGTTTTGATGGATCTCAAAATACATTCATAAAAGAATTAACTAAAACTGGTTACCAAACTGCATGGATTGGTAAATGGCATTTGCAAACCAATCCACAAGGTTTTTCTTATTGGCAAGTTTTGCCTGGTCAGGGCAGTTATTATAATCCAGACTTTTTGATGATGAATGGAGAAAGAAAAAGGGTTGAAGGATATGTGGCTGATGTGGTAGAAGATGCAGCTGAAAAATGGCTAAACGAAAGAGATACCAGCCAACCTTTTTGTTTAGTGATAGGCCATAAAAACACCCATCGTACTTGGATGCCAGATACCAAAGATTTACGTTTATTTAATCAATCAACCTTTCCGCTGCCTGCCAACTTTTATGATTCTTATGAAACACGCGCTGCTGCTGCAGTGCAAGACATGACGATTGATAAAACCATGAGAATGGGCTACGATTTAAAAATGTTTGATACCAAAGAAGAAGAAGAAAAAGAGTTTTCAATAAAACGAATGACTCCTGTTCAACGTAAAGCCTATATGGCTTTTTATGATTCTATTCATGCAAATCTTCAGTCAAAAAAATTGAGTGGAAAAGCTTTGGTTGAATGGAAGTACCAACGCTATATGCAAGATTATTTAGCAACTGCAGCCTCTTTAGATAGAAATATTGGGCGCACATTGGATTATTTAGACAAGCATCAGTTGTCTAAAAATGCTATTGTAATTTATGTGAGCGATCAGGGATTTTATATGGGCGAACATGGTTGGTTCGATAAAAGATTTATGTATGAGGAATCTTTTAGAACGCCGATGGTTATGCGCTATCCTGGTGTGATAAAATCGGGCTCAGTTAATAGCAATATGGTAATGAACTTAGATATTGGCCCAACACTGCTAGATGCTGCAGGTATTAAACCACCTAATGATATGCAAGGCAAATCTTTTTTACCCTTAATTAAAGGCAGCACAAAAAAGGGTAGAGATGCTATGTACTATCATTATTACGAAAATGGGGAACATTCGGTTTCGCCTCATTTTGGCATTAGTACGGGACGTTATAAATTGATTCGTTTTTATACCCGTGTAAGTGGCTGGGAACTATTTGATTTAGAGAATGACCCCAGTGAAATGAGGAATATCTATGGCCAAAAAGGATATGAAAAAATTACTGTAAATTTAAAAAAGCAATTGGCACAGTTGATTGATCAGTATGAGGATGTGGAAGCCAGAACAATAATGAGAGCAGGGGATTAGCTGCGCCCTCTTTTCAAGGGATTAGCTGCGCCCTCTTTTCAAGGGATTAGCTACGCTGATCCTTAATGGGGGGAGGCTCAATAAAAAACAGATGTCCGTTCGCTTCGCTCTCTTGCATTTTTATTTAGTTCGCTCTGCAAAGCAAGCTTTGCTCGCTCCCTAAAACAAAAATGCCAGCCAATGGCTGGACATCTGTTTTTTTTGGCGGAGAGCGAGGGATTCGAACCCCCGGACCTGTTACAGTCAACAGTTTTCAAGACTGCCGCAATCGACCACTCTGCCAGCTCTCCGCGGCAAAAGTAAGGGCTGTATTTTTTTTATCCAAAACTTATTTTATTACAAGGTTATATTTGCAAACTAATTTTGAATGGATTGAAAGAACTGGCCTCGTTAAATCAATATTTTTGGAAGTATCGCAAGCGTTTCTTTATTGGAATGTTCTTTGTAATAGCTTCCAACTATTTTGCAGTTTTAGCCCCACAAATCACTGGATATGTGATTAGTCTGGTACAACAAAGATTGCCAGGAGCTAAGCCTGGTGTACCTTATAATGCACATGATGGTATTGTAAACCGATTTATTCAATTAATTAATGGCAATGAATTCAGCTTTGGCTGGTTGATTGCCATTTGTAGTTTGAGCATTCTTTTTATTGCTATTGTTAGAGGAATTCTGATGTTTTTTATGCGGCAAACCATTATTGTGATGAGCCGACATATTGAATTTGACCAAAAAAATCAGGTTTTCAATCAATATCAACGCTTAAATACCGCTTTTTACAAGCAGAATAGTACAGGAGATTTAATGAATCGTATTTCTGAAGATGTGAGTAGAGTGAGAATGTATACCGGACCAGCAATAATGTATTTGATTAACCTGGTTACATTAATTGGATTTTGCATTGTAAATATGCTTAGCAAAGATGTGAACCTTACTTTATTAGTATTGGCCCCGCTTCCATTATTGGCCATCACTATTTACAAAGTCAATAGTATTATCAATAAAAAAAGTGAATCCATTCAGGAACATTTATCCAATCTTACCACCAATGCTCAGGAGTCTTATTCGGGCATTAGGGTCATTAAGTCTTTTGTACAGGAAAAAGCCATGCTGGGCTTCTTTAACCATAATAGCGAACAATATAAATCCAATGCAATCAGCTTAGCAAAAGTTGAAGCTTTGTATTTTCCTAGTATGGCATTGATGATTGGTATCAGTACCCTAATCACCATATTTGTGGGGGGAATGCAGGCTATGGAAGACCCAACTAAAGTTGGTACCATTGTAGAATTTGTGATCTATATTAATATGCTTACGTTTCCCGTAAGTGCCATTGGATGGACAGCAAGTATGATTCAACGTGCTGCTGCATCGCAAAAAAGATTAAATGAATTTTTACAAATTGAACCAGCGATACAAGACCATCCAACGGTATTAATTGATGAACCTGTTTCAGGTACCATTGAATTTAAAAATGTCAGCTTCACTTATCCACACACAGGCATCAGAGCCATACAGGGTTTGAATTTGAGTGTTGCAAGAGGAGAAAAAGTCTTGATTTTAGGTAAAACAGGAAGTGGTAAATCTACTTTAGCCCAATTGTTGCTAAGATTTTATGAACCCGATCTGGGAAGTATTACAATAGGGTCAAAACCACTTCAATTATTTAGCTTAAAACAATTAAGGCAAAACATAAGTTATGTGCAGCAAGATGTGTTTTTATTTAGTGATACAGTAGCCAATAATATTCGATTTGGGGTTAGTGAGCATACAACCATCGAACATGTGCAAGAAGCAGCTAAAAGCGCTAGTATTCATGAAGAAATAATGGGTTTTGAAAATGGATATGAAACCTTAATAGGAGAGCGGGGAGTAACCTTAAGTGGTGGGCAAAAACAAAGAATCTCCATTGCTCGTGCATTGATTAAAGCTCCTGAAATTGTTTTATTTGATGATTGTTTAAGTGCAGTGGATGCCAAAACGGAGAAACATATAATTGGCCATTTATACGAATATTTAAAGACCAAGACAGCGCTAATTATTACTCATAGAATATTTGCAGGTTTTAAGTTTGATCAAATAATTGTGCTTGAAGATGGTATAATTATAGAACAAGGTACCCATGAAGAGCTCATGAATTTAAATGGCTACTATGCCGAATTGTATAAACTGCAACTTCAAACCAATCGGGAAGCATAATTTTAGCGTTACAACTTTAAAAAAAGACCCCATTTATTTGTTTATTATTTAAGGGAAATTTTTGGTAATTCGGAAACAACTCCTATTTTTAACCATTAACAAACTGTTAACCAAATCAATAAACTGTGGCGTACGAGAACAACGACAAAAAAATGGAGAGTGTGTACAGCACTCGCATCCGTGCAGGAAAGAGAAGAACTTACTTTTTTGATGTAAGAGCAACACGTGGCAATGATTACTTTTTAACCATTACCGAAAGCCGTAAACGCTTCGACAACAATGGTTATGACCGTCACAAAATTTTTCTGTACAAAGAAGATTTCAACAAATTCATTAAAGCATTAGGAGAAGCAGTAGATTTTGTAAAAACAGATTTAATGCCCGACTTTGATTTTGATGCATTTAATCATGAATATCCAGAAGGTGAAGGAGAAGGAGAAAACTATACCCCGGAAAATAGTGAAGCCCATTTAATTGCAGAAACAGAAGCAGCGCCAGTAGTGGCTGAGCCTTCGTATACTGCAACTACAACTATGAATGAATCTCCAGTTGTAAACGATACTGCTACTGAAGAAGTAGACAAGTGGTAATTTTTTTCGATTGTTTGCTATAAAAAAACCCCCGAAATTTCGGGGGTTTTTACATTTCATAACTTTCTTACTTTTTAATTTCTGAGGCTTTAATTTCTATGCCTTTATCGCTCATACTCATGTAGAACTTTTCGTATTTCTTGTAAACATCATCGGTTACAGCAGTGCCATTAATGAGTAGTTTACCTCCATCAATTTTGATAGATACATTTTCTGCAGATTCAATAACTCCGTCTGTTTTTAATGCTTCAATTAATCCTGTTAAACCATTCTCATTAGGCTCAGCATTAATACTCATAGCAGCAGTATCTTGACCAGTAACCCTGATTTCGATCTTCTTCTCTATTTTGTTTTCAGCAGCACCAGTTGGATGCATATGAGCCAAAGTAGGCGCAATTACTAATGAAACGATAGACATTAATTTGATTAAAATATTCATAGATGGTCCTGAAGTATCTTTAAATGGATCACCCACAGTATCACCCGTTACAGAAGCCTTATGTGGTTCTGATTTCTTGTAATACATTTCTCCATTAATCTCAACTCCTTTCTCAAACGACTTCTTAGCATTATCCCAAGCACCACCTGCGTTGTTCTGGAAAATTCCCATCAATACACCACTAACAGTAGCACCAGCTAAAAATCCACCCAATGCTTCAGGTCCTAATAAGAAACCAATTAAAATAGGAGAGATAATGGTGATAGCACCAGGTAACATCATCTTCTTTAAAGATGCTTCAGTTGAAATAGCCACACACTTATCGTACTCTGGCTTACCAGTTCCTTCCATGATTCCAGGAATGGTTCTGAACTGGCGACGAACTTCTTCTACCATGGCCATGGCCGCTTCACCTACCGCTCTAATAGCGAGTGAAGAGAAAATGAATGGTATCATTCCACCAATAAATAAAGCAGCTAAAACATCCGCCTTATAAATATCAATATGTTGATTATTGGGCATTGCAACACCCACAAAAGCAGCAAACAACGCCAAGGCAGTTAAGGCTGCAGAAGCAATGGCAAATCCTTTACCACTAGCTGCAGTAGTGTTACCAACCGCATCTAAAATATCGGTCTTCTCACGTACTTCACCAGGTAATTCACTCATTTCAGCAATACCACCTGCGTTATCGGCAATTGGTCCGAAAGCATCGATGGCTAATTGCATACCTGTTGTAGCCATCATACCTGCAGCTGCAATAGCTACACCATATAAACCAGCACAAAGGAAAGAACCATAAATACCGCCAGCTAAAACAATGATAGGAAAGAAAGTACTTTCCATACCAATAGCTAACCCACCAATGATATTGGTAGCATGACCTGTAGCAGATTGGCGAATAATGCTCAATACCGGGCGCTTACCCATAGCAGTGTAATACTCAGTAATGATGCTCATTAATGTTCCAACTACTAACCCAACAACAATGGCTCCATACACACCATTTCTAGTGAATTCAGCACCTCTTAAAGTCATTGTTTCAGGCAATACATTTCCTACTAAGAAATAACAAACAATAGCAGTTAAAATCATTGAACCATAGTTACCCATGTTCAAGGCTTTTTGTACAACTGCGGTATTTAATCCTGCGTTTTCGCCTATGCGAACAAACAAGGTTCCAATAATTGATAAGATGATTCCAATACCAGCAATTAACATAGGTAATAGGATAGGAGATAATCCACCAAATGCATCTATTAATCTAGAACCATCAGCTGCAGTTACTTCATTACCCAAAACCATTGTTGCTAATACAGTTGCAACATAAGAGCCAAATAAATCGGCACCCATACCTGCAACGTCACCTACGTTATCACCTACGTTATCTGCAATAGTAGCAGGGTTACGAGGATCATCTTCCGGAATTCCAGCTTCTACTTTACCTACTAAGTCTGCACCAACGTCTGCAGCTTTGGTATAAATACCACCACCTACACGCGCAAATAATGCAATACTTTCAGCACCTAATGAGAAGCCAGTTAGTACTTCAATAGTACGAAGCATGCCTTCTACATCACCATCTGGAGAGAAGTATTGCTTTAATACTAAAAACAAACCACCTAAACCTAAAACGGCCAGTCCTGATACACCTAAACCCATTACAGCTCCACCAGTAAAAGAAACATTTAAAGCTTTACTTAAACTAGTTCTAGCAGCTTCGGCAGTACGAACGTTGGCTTTGGTAGCCACTTTCATACCAATGTAACCTGCAGTTGCACTAAATACGGCTCCAATAAAAAAGGAGATGGCAATGCTCCAATGGCTGTCTTCATTAGACTGAGCCATAAATCCTAATAGGATGGCAACAATTACCACAAAATAAGCTAGGATTTTCCACTCAGCTTTTAAGAAAGCCATAGCACCTTCTGCAATGTAAGTGCTGATTTCTTTCATTCTAGCATTACCTGCATCCTGCTTGGATACCCAGTTAAACTTGATTAATGTGTAAAGAAGTCCAATGACTCCCATTGCCGGTACGGCATAAAACAATAGATTGTTCATAAGCAATTGTGTGTCAGATGTTAAATTGTTTAAGGTTGGCAAAAATAAGGGTTCTAGCCCTTTAGTGCTTCAATAAACGTTGTATAGGGATAATTATTATTCTGCATCCATCTCTGGCAGCTCAATATCAGTGAAAACGGCGCTCAGCTTGCCTGCCTGCCAGATATTGCTATTGAATTTATTTCCTAGGATGATTATAGTTGCCGTGTCGCTTAAAAGCCTTCTAAAAACAGCATTGTTCCCATGCCACCAGCCATTGTGATAAACCACCGTTGGATTAGGTGGGTCTACATATAAATGCCACCCTAAGCCATAATTCTTTTTACCCCTGGTTTCATTGCTCAAAGGCTCATAAGCCAATTCCTGAGACTGCATACTTACAAATTTTCCTTGATACAATGCTTTGTCCCATTGAAGTAAGTCTCTAACAGTACTATAAACATTTTTATCCCCATAAATACAATCCAATTTTTCTAATGGGTATGCTTTTTTCCCGGGTGTGTAGGATGGTATATAATTAGCAGTGTCTTTTAAACTGAACACATAAGTGTCTTTCATCCCAAGGGGAGTGAAGACGCTGTCTTTCATGTATTGCGGATAGGTTTGACCTGTAATTTTTTCGATCACCAAGGCCAATAATGCAAAGTTTGTATTGTTATAACTGTATCTTCTATTGGGTTGAGACTCAGGTGCAGGGCGGGTTCCAGCTAAAAACTTCAACACATCATAATTGCTGCTCAATCCAATTACACTAACCGGATCTTTCACATAAACTGTTTGCTTTACCCATTTTCCTCTTCTGTTTTTTCTTCTGGTAATATATGATCTAGTACCTGCCATCAACTGATCATATTTAGGTAGACCAGAACGATGAGAGAGCAACAATTCTAGGGTTATTCCTTTATAAGGAAAGGAGGGTAAGTATTGTTCTACAGGGTCTGTTAAAGAGAGACGGCTTTGCTCCATCAACCTTAAAATGGTCATAGCCGTAAAAGTTTTACTTATAGACGCAACATGAAAAGTTGAAGAAGGGGTAATGGGTTCTTTTGTAGAAAAATTGATCATTCCTTGATAATCTTCAAAAACGACTTCACCGTTTTTAGCTATCAAAATAGCCCCATTAAACCCAGTTTTCAATAACTGCTTCTCATAAATTGGCTTAATTGCATTGACATATAACTCTTTTTCGCTCGATTTTAAACCAGCATACACCAATGGCTTCCCTTCGCTAATTGTATCAGTAGTAGGGGTGGGGGAACCACTACAAGCCATCATTAAAAAAGGGATTACTGAAACTATCATCAATCTCAACATTTAATCAATAGGGTTAGAATTATTACAAAGATAACCATGATGGCTGCTTTTACTATCAACGTGGAAAACTAAGCTCATGGTATAAGAATAGATAACATTATTTTGCATTTATGAGCAAGCAAGCAAGTACCAGCTATCCTAAAGAGCGAATAAATATTCTTTTTTTAGAGAATATTAGTGAAAAAGCCGTTCAACAGTTTAAGCAAAACGGTTATACGAATATTCGAAAATTAAACGGCGCGTTAAATGAGGAGGAACTCATCAAAGAAATTAAAGATGTTCACCTCATTGGTATTCGATCAAAAACATTAATCACCAAAAAAGTATTGGATGCAGCTACCAAATTGCAAGCGATTGGTTGTTTTTGTATAGGCGTAAACCAGGTAGATCTAAAAGCGGCCACACAAAAAGGGGTTGCTGTTTTTAATGCACCATATAGTAATACAAGAAGTGTTGCAGAACTCGTGATTGGGGCAAGTGTAATGTTGATTAGAAGAATACCGGATAAAAATATGGCTGCTCATCAGGGTATCTGGATGAAAGAAGCCAAAGGCAGTTATGAATTAAGGGGTAAAACACTTGGGTTAATTGGATATGGAAATATAGGTTCTCAAGTAAGTGTATTGGCTGAAGCGCTTGGGATGAAAGTATTGTTTTATGATACAGAAACCAAACTTCCATTAGGCAATGCTACTGCTGCAAAGAATATGAAAGAAGTATTGAACAATGCGGACATTGTTTCATTGCATGTACCAGAAACACCACAAACCAAATTGCTGATTAATAAAAATGCCATCAAGCAAATGAAATCAGGCGCCATATTAATTAACTATGCAAGGGGAGAAGTGGTCGACTTAAAAGCGCTGGCAACAGCAATTGAAGAAAAGCATATTAGTGGTGCTGCCATTGACGTATTTCCATGGGAGCCCGAAAAAAATGGAGATCATTTTGAAAGCCCAGTTCAAGGATTGAAAAACGTGTTATTGACTCCACATATTGGTGGTTCAACAGAAGAAGCACAGCAAAATATAGGGGAAGATGTAAGCATCAAATTATTCCAATATTTAGAGCGAGGCATCACCAATGGTTCACATACTGTTCCTGCCATTGGATTACCACCAATAGAAGGAACACACCGAATTTTACATGTACACCACAATGTGCCCGGCGTATTAAGTGCCATCAATACCGCATTGTCAAAAAACAAAATAAATATCGTGGGGCAGTACCTCAAAACCAATGAAGACATCGGTTATGTAGTACTTGATATAGAAAAGAAATTATCTAAAACAGCCATTGAATTATTAAAGTCTGTAAAGTCTACAATTAAAGTTCGTATGCTTTATTAAAAAATAGTTTGACCAATTTCATAAAGTTCATCATTGGTTTATGATGGACTTTATTTTTTTAATTTCATCAACATCTACGAAATCAATGTCGAAATCTTCTGGCATAAGTGGATTACGAAATGTAGTAGTACTAGGAATTCTGGTTCTTGCAGAAGTATGCACTTCATTAACACCAGCAGTTTCAATAATATGTTGCACATTACTGCTGTTCAATCCACTGCCTGGCATGATGATAATTCGATCATTGGCTTGTTCTACCAATGTTTTTACAAGTGGCAAACCATCGGTTACTTTTGGATATTGACCACTGGTTAATACTCTTGTACAGCCGCATTGGATAAGCGTTTCAAGAGATCCTAATGGATCTTTACAACGATCAAAAGCTCTATGAAATGTTACATCTAAAGGATAAGCAGCATCAACCAATTTTGCAGTATTTTCTTGATCAATGCTACCATCTTGATTTAACAAACCAAATACCACACCTTCAAATAGCAATTCTTTGCAAAGCAAAATATCTTTTAAAATAAGATCAATTTCATCTTGTGTATGAAAGTAATCTCCACCACGAGGACGTATCATTGGGAAAACAGGAATACTAATTTTTTCTCTGACAGTTTTTAAATACCCATACGAAGGAGTTGTACCGCCATTGGCATAGTTCTCACACAATTCAATTCTATCAGCACCAGCTTGCTCAGCAGCAATGGCTGTTGCGGTATTAAAAACACATATTTCTAAAAGCATGGCTAGATCAAAAATTTACTGTCTACTAAAATATTTTTATCATCTGCATAACATACTGCATAATTAAATCCCTTTTGTAATGCGTACCCGCCATAAGCTCCTTGTTTATTAATGGCAATCATGCAAGCTTGAATTTCTCTAGCCTTACTGCCTTTAATTTTAAGCAACCGTTCGATTGCTTTTTTACAAGCCATTTCAGGAGACAAACCTTGGCGCATGAATTCCATTACGGTATGAGCTCCACCCATACGAATAATATCTTCGCCTTGACCCGTTGCAACAACAGCACCCACTTCATTGTCTACAAATAATCCCGCACCAATAATGGGAGAATCACCCACACGTCCACGCATTTTAAAACCCATACCACTGGTTGTGCAACTACCACTTAAATTTCCATTTGCATCCAAAGCAATCATGCCAATAGTGTCATGGTTCCAAGAACCGTCTGATAATCGGGCAGGAGCTGCTGCTATTTGATTTTCTTTATTTTCTCTATTAATACCAGGCTTGTATTCGCTTTTCTGTAACCATTTTTTGTATTCACGTTCAGCACCTTCAGACAATCCATCTTTTTCTAAAGTAAAGCCTTGCGATAAAGCGAATTGCTGCGCACCTTGACCCACTAACATTACATGAGGGGTATTTTCCATCACTTTACGAGCAACTGAAATGGGATGTTTAATTCTTTCTAAACAAGCTACGCTGCCGCAATTCGCAAATTCATCCATGATGGATGCATCTAGCGTAACGTAACCGTCTCTATCTGGATTAGCCCCTAAACCGACACAGCAGTTTTGCTCATTCTCTGTAACCATTACACCTTGCTCAACAGCATCCAAAGCGCGACCGCTATTTTTTAAGACATTCCAAGCAGCTTTATTGGCTCTAATACCAGCATCCCAGGTTGATAAAACAATCGGTTTTTTTCCTGCATATTTTGGAGCAAATCCAGCTAAAGAAAAACTACCAATTCCAAGGCTACCAACTTGTAAAAATTTTCTTCTCGAGAACATGAATGATCGCTTTAAAGTTTAGAGTTTTAAATGTAGGCATTGTTTTATTCTTAACCCAAGAATTGAACTGTAAATAATC
>JBKBWE010000302.1:0-3303 GCA_046289145.1 Sediminibacterium sp. | reverse complement strand
ATTCCTAAACCATAAGTGGCAAAAGTAAATAAGCCTTGAGCAGCATTTTTGATTTTCTCACCTGCTTTTTTCTCTGTATACATATAGCCAGTCACAAAAAAGAAATCATAACAGATGCCGTGTAATACAATACCTGCATATAACATCCAATTGGAATCGCCCGTGTTCCCGTATGCAAAAAATACATAACGCAAAACCCAAGCAAGCATACCAAATATGAGCATATTCTTGACGCCTATTCTATTAAATAGAAGAGGGATAGCTAAGATGAAAACTGCTTCTGAAACCTGGCCTAAAGTCATTTTAGACGCTGCATTGGGGAAACCAATTTCATTTAAGAAAGGATTGGCAAAACCATAATAAAATGATAGCGGAACGCAAATTAAAATGGCAGCTATAAAAAATACTAGGTAAGATTTATCCTTAAACAAAACGAAAGCCTCTGTGCCTAAAGCTGAAGAAGCATCGGCAGTTTGAGCCTTAGGAGGCGTGTTGGGTAATATAAAACTGAACAGCCCTAATCCCGCAGAAACAGCGGCAGCAATATAAAAAGTGTCTGCAGACTTTTCAATGCCCATTTGCCCAATCATCACACCTGCAACAATCCAGCCAATGGTTCCAAATACGCGAATCCATGGAAACTGTTTGCCTGGATCGGTCATTTGTGAGAAAGCAACACTATTGCTTAAAGCAATGGTAGGCATGTATAAAAGAGAGTAACAAAGTATGATCCAATAAAAGATATTACTATCGGTAATTTTAGTAGCCATAAATAAGAGTCCTGCACCCAATACATGTAATACCCCCATTATTTTTTGTGCTGCAAAAAAACGGTCTGCAATTAAACCCACAAAAAATGGAGAAATCATGGTTGCGATGGCCAATGCACCGTAAGTGGCTCCAATCTGTATGCCAGATGCGCCTAAAGGGGGTTCACTCATATAAGTTCCAAGTGTTACATACCAAGCACTCCATATAAAGTACTGTAGAAACATCATCAACGATAATTTAATACCGGTAGTTGTATTCATATAGCAAGTTTTGAATCGACAATATAAATATTTATATTGTCTTATGAAAAAACCATTTTGGCCACTCACCATTCTTTATTTTGGTGCCATTATCCTGGGGATATATGGAATGGTTGAGGCTTACCAGCAAAAAAATGATTTTAATTTATTCTTTCGGGGAGTTTTGGTCTTTTTGTGGACTATTTTTTTGACCAATCGAATTCGGAAACATGTTAAAGAGTGAAATCAATTACCTATGATCAAATGTCTCAATAAAGAGGAAATAGCTGAAAGAATGAAAAATATAGATGTTGCCTGGATTTTTGTAGAGAATTCAATCATCAATGAGTTTCTGTTTAAAGATTTTAAGCGAGCATTTTCATTTATGTCTGAAATAGCTGTAATAGCAGAAAAACAAAACCATCATCCAAGTTGGTCTAATACTTATAATAAAGTTTTTATTTCTCTCACCACACATGACGCTGGAGGCTTAACTCAAAAAGATTTTGATTTGGCCATAGAAATTGATAAGGTCAATTTGTTTTTTAAGAAAGCGACACAATAATTAGCAATTCGATTGTTTGAAGATTAATTTATTATTTATTACGATTAATTAAGCCTACATTACAGCTACAATTTTATCGGCCTCAATTGCCGGACTGACAATTATCAAATTTTTGTGTAACACAATTACAAATGTTGCACGAGACCCATTGGTCTATTATTAGCCTGAACTTTAGATGAAGATGCAATTATCAAACGTTTTGTTTTTATATCTGCGTAAAAATATACACTTTAAACAGTGTCGCAGGTTCATGCTTAACACAAATTTAATTATGAAAATTTACGTAAAAAACATGGCTTGTGTTAGCTGTAAAGTGGTTGTGACAGATGTATTAGTAGAATTGAAAATCCCTTTCTATAAAGTTGAATTAGGCGAAATTGATACACATCAAGAAGTTTCTGATGAAGAAAAAGATACTTTAAACAAAAAATTAAAAAAAGCTGGTTTAGAGCTTTTAGAAAAGAAGCAAGGCATTTTAATTGAAAGAATTAGACAAATCATGATTGATTATGTATATAATTCTGATGGTAAACCTGATATGAAATTTTCTGTTCTCCTTCGAAAAGAATTAAATCTTAGCTATACTTATTTAGCTAATTTCTATTCTGAAGTAGAATCAACTACCATAGAACAATTCATGATCGCTTTAAAGATTGAAAGGGTAAAGGAGTTACTTATTTTTGGCGAAGATACCATAGCTGAAATTGCTTACAAACTCAATTATAGCAGTTGACCTCCCCCCGAAAAAACGGACTGTTGTAAATTAGAAAAATTGGGCAATTATTCATAATTTAAACATGAAAGATTGCTTATGAAAAAGTCACATTACACTGAGCAGCAAATTGCCTTTGCATTAAAGCAGGCAGAGACAGGAACCCGGATTGATGAGATATGTAGGAAGATGGGTATAAGTGACGCTACTTTTTACAATTGGAAGAAGCGTTATGGTGGTTTAGGTGTATCAGAGTTACGGCGATTAAAACAAATGGAGGAAGAAAATTCAAGGTTAAAGCAGATTGTTGCTGATTTGACCTTGGATAAGCAAATGCTCCAGGATGTCTTAAAAAAAAAGCTTTAAGGCTAAAACAGTTGAAGGAACTAGCTGCCAGTTTAATCAACGACTATCGGGTGTCTATCACACGGGCTTGTGGTGTAGTCTGCATCCATCGATCAGCTTGGCACTATAAGTCTAAGCGAAGAGAGGACAGACCTCTAAGGCAACGAATTAAAGAGATTGCTGCTGCGAGGGTTAGGTATGGCATGTGGCGCATTTATGTTCTATTAAGGAGGGAAGGTTTTAAGGATAATCATAAACGTGTTCATCGGATTTATAAAGAAGAAGGCCTTAATCTTAGAAGTAAGCGCCCTAGACGTAGTAAAAGTGCAGCACATCGCCTGGAACGCAGTACAGTCAACACTTTACATCACTGCTGGAGTATGGATTTTGTTGCAGATCAATTGTTTGATGGAAGAAAATTTAGGGCCTTAACTATAGTAGATAATTTTAGTCGTTTTTGTTTGGGAATCAGGGTTGGTAAATCAATAAAAGGAATAGATGTAGTTGAAGTGTTAGAAGCACTAAAAAATCAACAGCAGTTAATACCCAAACGAATACAAGTTGATAATGGAAGTGAGTTTATCAGCAAAGATTTTGACAAGTGGGCCTATGAAAATAAAGTAACCTAGGATTACTCAAGACCAGGCACTCCGACGGATAATCCGTTCATT
>JBKBWE010000301.1:0-3321 GCA_046289145.1 Sediminibacterium sp. | reverse complement strand
GCAATCCAATTAATTTTTGCAGCTGGTTTTGTGGCCACTATGATTGGCATTTCTTCATGGGTGGGTCCTAAACGTAAAACTGCCGACAAGTTGGAAAATTTTACCAGTGGTATTGAAACACATGGTAATGCCCGCCAACCCATGGCAATTAAGTATTTTCTCGTAGCCATTCTGTTTGTTTTATTTGATGTAGAAGTCATTTTCTTTTACCCTTATGCTGTTAATTTTCGTGAGCTAGGATGGAATGGATTCCTTGCTGTAGTGATGTTTGTTGGGTTTTTCCTGATTGGATTCACTTATATCATCAAAAAGGGTGCTTTAAAGTGGGAAGATTAAACCGAACTAAAAGTTTCGGAAACTGTTTGATAGTTCAATAGGTCTTAAAATTTTAATATAAAGGAATATGTCACGTCCAGTTAGATATAATATTCATCCAATTGAAGCCAATATTGCAGATTCAGTAACCTATGTTGATGCACCAGATGGCTATGGTGGAGACGGATTTTTTACCACTAAACTAAGTGATGTAGTAGGGCTAGCTCGTAAAAACTCACTTTGGCCAATGCCATACGCTACTTCATGCTGTGGTATTGAATTCATGGCAACAGCTGCTTCACATTATGATTTGTCTCGTTTTGGTGCGGAACGTATGAGTCACTCTCCCCGTCAGTGCGATTTATTAATGGTGATGGGAACTATTGCCAAAAAAATGGGCCCAGTTTTACGTCAAGTCTATTTACAAATGGCTGAACCACGTTGGGTAATTGCGGTAGGTGCTTGTGCGTCTAGTGGCGGAATATTTGATACCTACAGTGTATTACAAGGGATTGATCAAGTGATTCCTGTTGATGTGTATGTTCCAGGTTGCCCTCCAAGACCAGAAGCAATTTTAGATGGGTTTATGAAAATTCAAGAACTGGTAGGACAAGAGAGCATTAGAAGAAGAAACAGCGATCATTATAAAGCATTATTGAACGGATACGGAATACAATAAGATATGGCAATTAGCAACGAATATATCCAGCAAAAACTGACCGAAAAGTTTGGAGACCAGGTCTTCAACTTTGAAGATACTTATGGTATGCTTTGCTTTGAAGCACCTAAAGATCTCAACTTAAAAGTATTGCAATACTTATACGATGAGCCTAGTTTAGGCTTTCAATTTTTGACCGATTTATGTGGGGTTAATTTTCCAGAAAACCCCAATAGGGAGTTGGCCGTTGTTTACCATTTACACAATTTGGTAGAAAATACCCGTCTTCGTTTTAAAGTGTTTACACCAGTTGCAACCCCAGATGTTTTTACTGCAACTCAATTATTCTCCTCTGCCAACTGGATGGAAAGAGAAACCTATGATTTCTTTGGAGTCAATTTTGTGGGGCATCCCAATTTGAAGCGAATCTTGAATGTGGATGAAATGGATTATTTCCCACTAAGAAAAGAATACCCATTAGAAGATCAAACCCGTATTGACAAAGACGACGAAATGTTTGGACGCGGATAAAAATAAAAATATGAGTGATCATAATATAACATTAGCAGAAGACGCAATTGAGCGGAAAACCACTACCATTAACTTGGGTCCTACCCATCCTGCCACGCATGGGGTATTCCAAAATATTATGGAGTTAGATGGGGAACGCGTTGTTTCTAGTGATCAAACTGTTGGATATATTCACCGTGCATTTGAGAAGCTGGCTGAAAGAAGACCCTTATATCAAATCACTCCAATAACCGATCGCTTAAATTATTGTAGCAGTCCTATTAACAATATGGGATGGCATTTAACCTGCGAAAAATTATTGGGCGTTCAAACTCCAAAGCGAGTAGACTATTTGAGGGTTATTATTATGGAGTTGGCTAGAATTGCCGATCATTTAATTTGTAATTCTATTGTTGGGGTTGATGCCGGAGCGTTCACCGGGTTCTTATATGTAATGCAATACCGCGAATTAATCTATGAAATATATGAAGAAGTATGTGGGTCCCGTCTTACTACTAATATTGGGCGTATTGGCGGCTTTGAAAGGAATTTCACAAATACAGCGTTTACGAAACTCGAGAAATTCTTAAAAGAGTATCCAGTTGCGTTGGGCGAGTTAGAAAGCTTATTAACACGCAACAGAATTTTTATGGAGCGCACCATTGGTGGCGGTCCTATTAGTGCAGAACGTGCCTTGAATTATGGATTTACTGGTCCTAATTTACGTGCCGCTGGTGTAGACTATGATGTTCGTGTACATAGTCCTTATAGCAGTTACCAAGATTTTGAATTTGAGATTCCTGTTGGGAAAACGGGCGATAACTACGATCGTTTCTTAGTGCGTAACCAAGAAATGTGGCAGAGTATGCGCATTATTCAACAGGCTTATAATAAAGTACAAGAATTTAAAGGAACGGATGCAGAGGTATACCATGCAGATGTTCCTGAATACTATTTGCCAAAGAAAGAAGATGTGTACACAAAAATGGAAGCATTGATTTGGCATTTCAAAATCATTATGGGTGAAGTAGATATGCCAAAGGGTGAAGTGTACCAGTCTGTTGAAGGAGGTAACGGAGAGTTGGGATTCTATATGATTAGTGATGGAGGAAGAACGCCGTTTAGACTGCATTTCCGCAGACCTTGTTTTATTTACTATCAGGCATACCCTGAGTTGGTAAAAGACAGTATGTTGTCGGATGCTATTTTAACCATGAGTAGTTTAAACCTGATTGCAGGAGAATTGGATGCTTAATAATATTACCGTATGAGTAAGTTTAATGATGAACAACTGAAAGAGTTTAGCCGATTGGTTGCTCGCTATCCCGAAGGCAAACAAAAAAGTGCCTTACTACCTGTGTTGCATTTAGCACAAGATAGTTTTGGTGGATGGTTAAGTGCAGAAACCATGGACTATGTTGCAGAGATGTTGCAAATCAGCCCTATTGAAGTGTATGAGGTTGCTACATTTTACAGCATGTATAATTTGAAACCAATTGGCAAGCATTTATTCGAAGTTTGTCAAACTGGTCCTTGTATGATTAATGGATCGGATGATATCATTGAATACATTGGAACCAAATTAGGGATAAAGCCAGGTGAAACTACCACTGATGGTATGTTCACACTAAAAACGGTTGAATGTTTAGGAGCTTGTGGTTATGCGCCAATGATGCAAATGGGCAAACATTATCGGGAGCATTTAACCAAAGAAAAAATAGACGCCATTATTGATGAGTGCAGAAAAAATGCTGCCGCAAATAATTAAGAATATGGGTGTAAAATTATTATTAGAAAAAGCACATGTCCCGGGCATTCGTTTCTTTGAAACTTATCGC
>JBKBWE010000300.1:0-3326 GCA_046289145.1 Sediminibacterium sp. | reverse complement strand
CAGATTGGATGCTTAATTCTTATCCAGACAGTTTGAAAGACTTAGAAAATAATCCTGTTTTTTATGGTAAAAATTTAAATGATCCTGCATCTTATATTGATCAAGCCAAATTAGCATTTCAGTTTGCCGCTAGGTATGGAAAAAATAAAACAGTAGATCAACAATTATTGAATGTGTATGATACTGCCCGCTGGACAGGGGATGAAATAAACCAAGTAAAAGTAGGTCTTGGACTAATTGAATATATAGAATGCGAAAACGAAAGAGATAAATGGTGGAAGGGCAGAAAAGCATATCAAACGGGTAGAGAATATGCCGCTAATTTATCTGCCTTTTATGATGGTCATAAAAACACATTGGGGATTGGAGTAGGTGTAAAAAATGCAGACAGCAGTATGAAAGTAGTAATGGCAGGTGTTGCTTTAGCAACCACCGACTACTTTAGGGGAATGATTGATTGGTGTAAAGAATTCAGAGGATTCAAACCAGATGGATCGGTAAATATTTGTTGGGATATCATTAATTATCATTTGTACACCAATAGCAGTAACTTAAATCGAGCCATTGCACCCGAATTAAAATCTAGTAATACAAATGCAGACTCTATAGCAAAAGCATTTATTCAATCGGCAGCTGTTTATTTGAATAATATGCCAGTATGGGTAACCGAAACTGGTTTTGATATCAATCAAAAAAGCCCCAACAAAGCCATTGCAATTGGAAACAAGTCGGTATTACAAACTCAAGCTGATTGGATATTAAGAACCGCTCTTTTATATTCCAGAAATGGTATCATGAAACAATTTTTCTACCAATTGGAAGATGACACTCCCGACTCTGAGCAATTGTATGCAACCAGTGGCTTATTTGGAAACAATCTAAACCCAAGACCAGCTGCGGATTTCATTAGGCAAACAAACAAATTATTTGGCGCTTATTATTACAATAAAACCTTAAATGCCGACCCGTTGGTAGATGAATATTTATTGAATGATACCAGTAAAATGTATGTAGTATATATACCGGATGAGAAAGGAAGAACAGGGTTGTATACGCTTGATATGGGAAATGCAGACTCGGCCTATTTATATAGCCCCATAGCTGGTATGGACAATATGCAAGTGAATAAGATCAAAACGAGTAACGGAAAAATAATCGTAACCGCTACTGAAACTCCTTTGTTTGTAAAAGGGGTTGGTTATATAAGCCAAGTTCCAAGCAACTCAACGGGGATTAAGGTTTTTCCTAATCCTGTTAAAAACACCCTTACCATTCAAGGATTAAACAATGGAATTAATCAGCAAATAACCATTTTTAATACAGCGGGTAAAACCATCACCAGAGGAACAACAGCAAGTAATACTTATCAGGTAAATACGGGTTCGTTAGCTGCCGGCATTTATTATGTTGAAATCAGGAATAACCAACAAAAGCAAACCTTTCCTTTTATCAAAACAAACTAGAAAGCCCTAAAATGCAAAATGCCACATTGAAGTGGCATTTGCGGACCGGACGGGACTCGAACCCGCGACCTCCGCCGTGACAGGGCGGCATTCTAACCAACTGAACTACCGATCCATTCCTATTTCCGACAGGTTATGTCGTTTTTGGGATTGCAAAGATAAGGGGAAAACACTTTTTGAAACAAATCTTTTCAAAAAAAAAAGCAATGCCTATTTTTACCGTCAAATCATATAATATGCCTCAATACCCCAATAGACAATTTCTTGATTTTGAAACCCCCATCAAAGAGTTATATGAACAAATTGATGCGACTAAAAAGTTAGCCGAGAAAAATCCCAAAATAGATTATACCAATACAATTCAACAACTAGAAGAATCCATTCTAGAAAAAAGAAAGGAAATCACCAGTAACTTAACACCTTGGCAAAGGGTTCAATTAAGCCGTCACCCAGATCGGCCATATACCTTGAAATACATTGAAAAAATGTGTACCAATTTTGTTGAACTACACGGAGACAGAAATGTAAAGGACGACAAAGCAATGGTGGGAGGGTTTGCTCAATTAGACGGAGAAACGGTGATGATAATGGGCCAACAAAAAGGGGTGAATACCAAAATGCGTCAAATGAGAAATTTTGGTATGGCCAATCCAGAAGGTTATCGCAAAGCCCTTCGACTAATGAAATTGGCAGAAAAATTTAACAAGCCTGTTATTGCATTGATTGATACTCCTGGTGCTTTCCCAGGCCTAGAAGCAGAAGAAAGAGGACAAGGAGAAGCCATAGCAAGAAATATTTATGAAATGATGCGCCTGAAAGTTCCAATTGTTATTGTCATTATTGGTGAAGGAGCTAGCGGTGGGGCTTTAGGAATAGGTGTAGGAGATAAAACCTTAATGATGGAGAACACTTGGTATACGGTGATTTCTCCGGAGAGTTGTAGCTCTATTTTATGGAGAAGTTGGGATAAAAAAGAAATAGCAGCAGAACAACTTAAGCTTACTGCGAATGACATGAAAGGATTTGGTTTGGTAGACGAAATTGTACCAGAACCGTTAGGAGGCGCACATTGGGATTATCAAGAAGCTGCAAATATTTTAAAAGGTTGTATTCAAAAAGCTTTAGCAGAATTTAAAACAAAAGAACCAGCTGAAAGAGTAAACGAACGTATTGATAAATATTGTAAAATGGGATTCTGGGAAGAATCTACTATCTAATAGAACTATGAAAATTCAAGAGCAGCTAAGGGGTACAGGTGTTGCAGTTATAACACCCTTCACCAGTGATAATAAAATAGATTTTTCTGCACTAGGAAAGGTGATTGAGCATTTAATTGTAAATAAAGTAGAATACCTTGTACTATTGGGAACCACAGGCGAAACGCCTGTATTGTCAAACCCAGAAAAAATAGCCATTTTAGAATATTCATATGATTTGGTGAATAACCGTGTGCCAATTGTTGTAGGAATTGGGGGTAATGATACAGCAGATTTAATTCATGATTTAGCCAACTTTCCATTAGAAAAAGCTGCGGCCATATTAAGTGCATCACCATATTATAATAAACCTTCTCAAGAAGGCATTTTTCAACATTACAAAATGGTAGCAGCTGCTTCTCCCCTGCCGATCATCTTATATAATGTGCCAGGAAGAACTGGTCGTAATATGAGCGCGGCAACCACGCTTAGAATAGCCAATGAAATATCCAATATCATTGGAATTAAAGAAGCTAGTGGAGATATGCAACAATGCATGCAAATATTAAAAGACAGGCCCAATGACTTCTTAGTATTAAGTGGAGATGATGCATTGGCATTGCCTCAAATGGCTTGTGGAATGGAAGGGGTAATTAGCGTTGCTGCA
>JBKBWE010000299.1:0-3343 GCA_046289145.1 Sediminibacterium sp. | reverse complement strand
AACGTTCAGCTTCTTTTAAAACTTGTGCACGTATATCGGTACCCTTGTAAATTTCCCTTAGCTTCTTTACATTATCTATATCCTCTTGCTGATAGCCTTCTTTTTCTTCTAATGATTTAGGACCTTCTTTAATAGTAAGCGGGGCTTTTAATACGCGCCCTAATTCGGTTCCTGGTTTATCAGGTACCAGCTTGGCCAACATATTACTTTCTGCCAATGGTAGATCTAGCACGCGCGCAACATCTTTGATACTCATTTTTGCAGCCATTGTACCATAAGTAACAATTTGTGCTACCTGACTCTTCCCATATTTTTGAACTACATAATCAATCACTTTTTGACGTCCTTCGTCGTCAAAATCCGTATCAATATCGGGCATGCTCTTACGATCTGGATTCAAGAAACGCTCGAACAGTAAATTGTATTTAATAGGATCAATATTCGTGATCCCTATGCAGAATGCTACAACAGATCCAGCAGCAGAGCCTCGACCTGGGCCAATGAAAACACCCATATCTCTGCCCGCTTTAATAAAATCACTCACAATTAAGAAGTATCCTGCAAAACCCATGGTTTTAATGGTGAACAACTCAAAGTCTATTCTCTCTTGAACTTCAGGAGTAATTTCGTTGTATCGTTGTTTAGCCCCTTCATAAGTTAAGTGCTTTAATAATTCCCATTGATTCAAATTGGCATCTGTGTGTATTTGAAATTCTTTGGGTATTGGGAAAGCGGGGAGGAGTATATCTTTTTTTAAATTCAGTACTTCTACCTTGTCTACAATGCGATTGGTATTATCTAAAGACGCTGGTATATCATGAAATAGCTTGGCCATTTCTTCTTGCGTCTTAAAATAGAATTGGTCATTGGGAAATTTAAAGCGACGATTTTTAATTTGAACTTCATCATTTACAAAATCATCAAAACCTGGAGTGCTTTGTTTTTCTCCTGTATTAATACACAATAAAATATCGTGTGCATTGGCATCGTCTTGGTCTACATAATGACTGTCATTAGTTGCAATAACGGGCACATTGTATTTCTTAGAAAACTTGAGCAGGGTGTTATTAATAATTTCCTGCTCTTTTATATCATGTCTTTGTATTTCAATATAATAATCGTCTCCAAATAAATCTAACCACCACTTGAATTCCTGTTCTGCTTTCTCTTCGCCTTGGTGCAATATAGTTTGAGGTACGTAGGCTCCAATACAACATGTAGTGGCTATTAATCCTTCATGATATTGTTCTATTAATTCTTTATCTATTCTAGGATATTTACTATACATCCCTTCAATATATCCTAGTGAAGTAAGTTTTACTAAGTTTTGATAACCAATTGCATTCTTAGCCAATAATACTTGATGGTATCGATTGTCTTTAGATTCTTTTGTAAAAGTTTTAATATGACGGTCTTTTACCACATAAAACTCGCAACCAACTATGGGTTTAACAACTGGCTCCAGAATGTCTTTTCCATTAGCGTCTTTGCCAACTACTTTGGTATTTTTCCATGCCTGACTTACAAAATCGAAAGCGCCAAACATATTACCATGATCGGTAATTGCTAAAGCAGGCATATGATTAGCCGCTGCTTTTTTGTATAACTCATCTATGGGTGCTGCACCATCTAATAATGAATACTGGGTATGAACATGTAAATGAGAAAACTGCGGCATAAATCAAAAATAGTCTTCAAAGTTCGGTCATTGCTAAACCATAACAAAGTGACAATTTTCCACATTAGCATAAAGAAGCTAAATTGCATGTCATATGAGCAGTAAATCATATATCAATTTATTTTTGTTAATCCTTGTAATAAGCAGTTGTAATACCGTTCGAAAGATGGTGAACAAAGATCAATCGGCTAATAAACCAGTCACAAAAGTGTATTCCAATGAAAAAAGGGAGTTCATCAATGGGATTGAAGTTACTTTAGGAACGGTCACAACTACTAAGCATAAAACCAGTAGCACAGCAACTACTGCTAAAAAGAAAGCAACCAGTAATGGCAGCAATCCACCCTCTAAGGCTGAACTTGAAAAGGCAAATTGGTTGCAAATTAAATATGCCATCGTCATGGACATGCCTGCAGAGGAATTGACGAATATTCCTTTGTTAGAATTAATGGACAAATGGTGGGGAACACGTTATTGTATTGGAGGTAGTACAATGAATTGTATTGACTGCTCTGCGTTTACTCAAGTAATTATGAAAGAGGTTTATAATGTACAGTTACCTCGTACTGCTCAGGAACAATTCAATATCATGCAGCCCATTGCAATTGATGAATTACAAGAAGGAGACCTCGTATTCTTTAATACGGGCGGAAGAGGAATTTCTCATGTAGGTATTTATATTCAAAATAATAAGTTTCTTCATGCTTCTACCTCTCAGGGAGTAACTATAACCGACTTAAGCGATAAATACTGGAATCCAAAATTCAGGGGTGGGGGAAGAATGCGTTAATTATTTTTTGAAACGTAACATGAAATTGTGGTATAGCTGTCCTGCATCTGGAGTTAGCTTTAATTTAAATATGGCCAAAACCATTAACCCTGAGAACAAGATACTTCTTAGTATTATACCAGCCCATCCATGCATGTCTTGAAAAAATAAATAACTGATGCCAAATGCTCCAATTGATACACCAATCGCCAATATTGTTTTTACATCAAATGGTTGCATTTTAAATTTTCTTCGCAAAAATTCAAATCGAATGAAATTGTATAAGCTGTAGGCAAATAACTCTGCAAAAGCTGATCCAATAATGCCATAGTGCATGATTAAATAATAAGTAAGCGGTAATCTAAAAGCCAAAAGAATTACGCCACTAATAAAATCGAAACGCCAATAAGTGGATGTATTGATTACCATCGCGTTTAAGCCAGTTCCTGCATCAATAATCCGTACCATTCCTAAAATAAAAATGGTGCCTAAACCAGCTTCGTATTCTTTTTGAATATGTAAAACACGCATCCCATCTGCAACATTTAACCAAAGATTTCCAAAGATGAACAATGCCATGATTAATAAATTAATACAGGAGCGTTTGTAAATTCTTTTGATTTCGTTGAGGTCTTTATCTTTCCATGCACGTGAAAGTACACCTGCAGAAATTGCTTGTATACTACGTTGTGGCACTTGAATTAAATTGGCTGCATATTGAGCCAATCCAAAAACTCCCACAACGGCCAACCCTTGAAACTTAGCAATGATAAAACTATCAATTGTTGCTGCAATAGAAGCTATCACTGTACCGCTATAAATTAACACCTGCATCCCCAACATTTTCTTCCAAAATTTTTTAGTAACCTTCCTGATTGTAGTAGGGAAATGCAGTT
>JBKBWE010000298.1:0-3345 GCA_046289145.1 Sediminibacterium sp. | reverse complement strand
GAAACTGATGACAACAACAACGAAAATGAAGCGAGAGCTCGTCGTTTAGAAGCAGAAGCACAATCTGAAGCTGGTCGTGGCGGAAGAGGTCGTGGTGCTGGTGCTCCAGCGGGTGGACCAAGTGGTGCACCAAAGCGTCGTACTCCAGCGGGTGGCGGTAATCGCAGACCTGCAGGTGGTGGCGGTAGATAAGCCTTATTTGAGAATTTTTAAATTGAAATAATTATGTCAACTGCAACTATTACAGCTGCCGATATAAATAAATTACGTCAGGCAACTGGTGCCGGAATGTTGGATTGTAGAAAAGCTTTAACTGAAACCAACGGTGATTTTGAAGCTGCTATTGATTGGTTACGTAAGCAAGGCCAGAAAGTGGCTGCTAAACGTAGCGATAGAGAAGCTAAAGAAGGAGTAATCATTGCTCGTACTTCTGCTGATAACAAAGTTGGATTTGTAGTTTGTATTAGCTGTGAAACCGATTTCGTTTCTAAGAACGCCGACTTCGTTGCATTTGCTACTTCTATTGCTGATGCAGCTGTTGCCAACAACGTTAAGAGTGCGGAAGAATTAAATGAAGTACTCATTAATGGTGCTAAAGTAGCTGACCTTATTAATGATAAGTTAGCTTCAATTGGTGAAAAAATTGGTGTTGCTAAATTTGAAAGAATTGAAGCGCCTTATGTAGCTTCTTATATTCACGGTGCAAACCGCATGGGTGTTTTAGTAGGATTAACTACTGATGCTCTTGAAGCAGGTAAAGACGTAGCAATGCAAATTGCTGCTATGAATCCTTTGGCTGTAGATGCGAATAGCATTCCTGCTGAAACCATTGAAAGAGAAAGAGCCATTGTTATTGAAACAATGAAAGCTGATCCTAAGATGGCTGGTAAACCTGAAGAAATGGTGGCTAAAATTGCAGAAGGCAAGTTAAATGCATTCTTTAAAGAGAATACATTATTGGCTCAGGCTTTTGTAAAAGATGGCGGCATTACTGTAGAAGCTTACTTAAAGAGTGCTGGTAACGTTACTGTTACTGAATTCAAGCGTGTTGCGCTAGGATAATTTGTACTCATTGAATATTTTTTCAAAAGCCTCTCCTATTTATCGGAGGGGCTTTTGTACTTTTGTAACCTACTCAATTATAAACGAATCTCATGCTACCAAAATTCAAACGTATCCTACTTAAATTATCCGGTGAAGCTTTATTAGGTGACCAAAGAAACGGAGACCCTTTTAATCCTAAAATCATTGAGCAATATGCCCATGATATTAAGCGTGTAACCGATTTGGGGGTTCAAGTAGCAATTGTAATTGGGGGTGGTAATATTTACCGCGGAATGAACGAGGCCGATAGTGGTATTGAAAGAGCCCACGGAGACTATATGGGTATGTTGGCTACCGTGATTAATGCAATGGCTATGCAGGCCATGCTAGAAAAGATTGGGGTGTATACTCGTTTGCAAAGCGCCATCAATATGGAACAAGTAGCTGAACCCTATATCCGCAGAAAAGCATTGCGTCATTTAGAAAAAGGTCGTGTGGTAATATTTGGGGCTGGTACTGGTAACCCTTATTTCACTACCGACACTGCCGGTTCATTAAGAGCCATTGAAATGAAGGCAGACGTTATTTTGAAGGGTACAAGGGTAGATGGCATTTACAGTGCTGATCCAGAAAAAGATCCAACTGCTACAAAATTTGAAAAACTAAGCTTTCAGGAATGTATTTCCCAGAATCTGAAAGTGATGGATATGACCGCATTTACTTTATGCATGGAGAATAAATTACCCATTATTGTTTTTGATATGAATACACAAGGGAATTTACTTCAAGTGGTAGAAGGGGCCAATGTAGGTACGCTGGTGAGCTAGTTGCCCGTTCGTGTAATAATATAAGCTATTCAATCATCCTATGGTAATTTCATACTGATGCGTAAGTTAATTCTGCTTGTTTTTTTAGGAACTGTTTCGGCTCAGTTTGGATACAGTCAAAATAGAATGAGTTTGTCTGATGCTTTGGCTATTGCTCTAAAGAATAGCTATAATATTCAATTGGCTAAAAACAATGTAGAAATTGCAACCATCAATAACTATGTAGGGGTTGCAGGAGGATTGCCAACTGTTAATGCCACCATCAATGATGTAGAGAATATTACCAGTATCAATCAAAAATTTCCAGATCCATCAAGAAATATTACTAGAACTGGTGTTGCATCTAATAACTTGAATGCCAATATTACTGCTGGTATTGTATTATTCAACGGATTTAGGGTTAAAGCAGCACAACAACGTTTAGATGAGTTGCAAAAAATGAACCAAGACATGCTGAATGCACAAATTCAGAGTACCATGGCTTCGGTAATTACCAGTTATTATGATGTAGTACGTCAACAGAATTTACTCAGTACCATTGATAAATCTATTGAAGTTTCTCAACAAAGAATTGATATCATCAATAGTAGGAAAGAAGTAGGTCTTGCCAATAATGCAGATTTATACCAAGCTCAAATTGATTTGAATGCATTGGTTCAATCTAAACAAGCGCAACAATTAATTATAGATCAGGGGAAAACCAATTTGTTGAGTTTAATTTTTGTAAGCCCAGATTCAAGTGTAGTCATTAGTGATACCATTGTAGTAGATGAAAAAATTAATTTCAGCCAGTTGAAAACACTGGCTTTAAAGAATCCACAAGTTTCAGCAGCAGAGCAGCAAATAAAAATTAATGAGTTAATTGAAAGAGAAACTGCTGCACTCCGCGTTCCTACTTTACGTGCTACAACTGGTATTAACTTTAGCAATACCAAAAGTGGCGCAGGATTTATTCTTGAAAATAGAAGCTATGGTCCATTCTTGGGTGTCAATTTAGCTATTCCTATTTACAATGGATTAATCAATAAAAAACAACAACAGGTTGCAGAAATTAATACGCGCAATGCTAAAGTACAACGAGATCAATTCTTATTAGATATTGAAACTGGTGCAGTAAGAACTTATCAAGCTTATGCAAATACCTTGGCGCAATTAAAAACCGCCAAACAAAATCAAGTATTAAGTAAGCAGTTATTAGATTTAGTGATGCAACGTTTTCAATTGGGTCAAGCTACTATTGTTGATGTAAAACTAGCCCAGCAAAGTTTTGAAAATGAATCGTATAGATTGGTTAACTTGGCATTTACAGCCAAAGTTGCCGAAGTTGAATTAAAGCGCTTGGCCAATATTATTGAGCCTTAATTTTTTTAAAGTGTCTATAGCTATACAATCTAAACTACCCCATGTAGGTACTACCATTTTTACCGTAATGAGCCAATTGGCTAATGAATATGTTGCAGTTAATTTAGGTCAG
>JBKBWE010000023.1:0-17864 GCA_046289145.1 Sediminibacterium sp. | reverse complement strand
CCTGCTTATTATCGTATAGGTCGAAACATTTTATATATATCACCGGGTGATGATATTAACGCTACCATTGATCGTATAAATCCAACTAAATCTATTTTTAGCGGTTCTCGTCAAATTGAAAATACTTATTTGAAGCTTACACCTTATCCGAAGCAGGGATCTTTTTTAGATGGCGAAACGGGTATCCAATCCTCTATCGCAAAAACAATTGATTATATCCTCACTAAAAGTAAAGAGAGAATTCAGCAATTGGATAGTATTCAAAGAATGGTTTCGCCTGAATTTTATCGATTAGAATCGGTTAGAATTAAAGCGGATATTATCAATAGCTTCATGAGTTTACCTATCTATTATAGTTGGGTTCATAAAAATTCAACAGATAGTGCTTTAATGATTCAGCAACAAAGAGATTCTTTGACTAAGCCGATTATTGCAAAACTTTCGAAGGGGTTAGTTGATCCCCTTCATTTGAAATTAGTGGTTTACCGAGATGTATTAAACACAATCCTCCAAAATCAACCTTCAACTTTTTCAATACCACAGAAAATAAATGATTGGTTTAAGGCAAGTTCTATTAAACAGAAAGCCATTACTTTGGATAATAAAAATGACTTAATTGCCTTACATAAAGGAATTGATTCAATTGATACTGGTGTGTATAAAAATGCCATTTCATCGACTATTAATCAGTTAACTCAGTTAAATCAGGGCGACCCGGCAATTGATATTTTATTTACCAATACGAATAATCAAACTATTCCACTTTCCAACTTTAAAAAATAAAGTGATTTACTTAGAGTTTTGGGTAACTTGGTGTGGGCCATGTTTAGCATATAAACCCAAAATAGAATTATTAAAGCAACAATTTAAAGATGATGATTCCATAGTATTTTTATCCGTTTCCATTGATGACAACCTTGATGCATGGAAAAAGTATTTGACTAAGCAGCGTGTATTCAACAATGAGTTTATTGTTGACCGAAATAAACTTTCTAATTACAACTTACTTTCTGTTCCAAGGATGATTTTAATTGATAAAGACTTTACTATTGAACAATTGTATGCACCAGGTCCTGGTGATAAGCAACTCATTCCTTTGTTGACTAAAAGGAGTCTAAAACTATAGTTATTTGTCGACTGCAAACGACAAAACAGGATGCAAATTGTCGAACACAAACGACAAAATATCAATAGTGTAGGCCTCAACCACTTATCTGCTGTTGTTTCGTCCACTCCTTTTTGTTAAAAAATTAACATATGCTGGGGGTAAAAATACCCCCCAGTGAAATTTTTTAATTCAAATTTTTAATTTCAATTTTAAGTAACATAAAATTAAAAAAATGAATAAACAAATTTTTGATCTTGGTAAGCAATTAACAAGAAGTGAATCTAAAAAAATTATCGGTGGGTTCGAAACAAATAGCGTACCAGTAACTTGCTCAGTTGGAAGACCTTGCACCTTATTCGTTTCGGAATCAGGATCAAGTGGAACTACTTATAGTGGCACTTGTTCGGCTGGATGGGGTGGAGGTTCGGGTGGCTATATGGAATGTGGCTGTGAAACCAATTATGGACCATATGTAGTAGCAAATAAATCTGGGCATACATCTTGTCATGATTAAGTTTTAATATTATGCGCTATTTATATTTTTGTCTCATTTTTTGTACAATAAATTGTACTTCAAAATCTGATTCAAAATATTACGGTGATATTAATATCAGATTACCAAAAAGCGGATTTAAAAAGCTAGAGGGTAAGTATCTTTATTTGATAGATGTGCAAAGTAAAACAACATTAGATTCGGTATTAGTGAATAAGCCAGAATTACAATTCACTAAGATTCAACGATTAAATTTGAATCCTTTATTCCTTAGCATTAAGCACTATGATGTTTACAACGGTTTTAAAGGTTTGCGGCCGATTGGATTTTGTTCAGAATTTTCTACACCGAATCATGTTTATTCACTATTTTATGCTGATGAGACATCTACTGAAATTTTAGTATTTGATACAGCAAAATTAGAAAAGTCCTCGTTTAATGGTAGTAAGCAAAATGCTCCTTATTTTAAAGATTTAGTTTTAAACTATCCAGAAGCGAGTAATCCCTTTGATAAAAAGGTACATGAACACAATAAGAAAATTATAAAGTCTTACCCTGATTCTTATTTGATATTAAAACAGCTTTACAGCTACAAACAATTTTTTGCTCCTGAAGAGATTAAAAAATTGCTTAGCTATTTTAATCCAGCAGTTAAACAGTATGATTTGTATGAGTCATTACAAAACTACTTAGCTGAGAATAAATTATTTGATACTAAGTATCCCTCTTTCATCAAATTTGAAAATGCAAACGGCGAAAAGGAAAAAGTAAGAACAAATAATCAATCGGTACACTTAATTGTCTACTGGGCAAGTTGGTGTCTTCCTTGTAGAAAGGAAATCCCCGAACTTAAAAAACTCCTTACTAAATATTCAAATACAGGACTATCAATAACTAGTATTTCTATTGATGGTAATAAACAGGATTGGTTAGCTGCACTAGCTTTTGAAAAAATGAATTGGCAGCAGTTATTGGCTATCGATAGTTCTCGTATGCAGTTAAATGAGCACTACGCTATAAACGCAATTCCTAAAAGCTATCTTTACAATTCAAGAAAACAGCTCATCAAAAGATTTACAGGGTTTAGTTCCTCCCTTGAAGAAACAATAAAGGAAGAAATTAAATTAAATAAACTTTAGCTTAGTCACCATTTCCTTAAAATAGTCTGCCCCCCAAATTTTAAGACCTGTATCGTCTGGTATAAAGCGAATAATGTCTTCCTTTATGGCTTCAAATGAAACAGTGTTGATTTTTGATATCAGCAGTTCTTTAATTTCTTTTTCTGTAATACTTGGGTTTCCCCAATCTCCTGAATCGTTCGCTCTTAATACAAAATGTGAAAGATTTAATGGCACGCCTTTTTTAATATACCATTCTAAATCATACCAGTCTCTTCCTTTCACTCTTTGCTTCCATTGTCTAAACAATAATGCGTGCATTTTTCCTGCAAATAAATGCGGAAGGGTAAAGCATTTTACGTAAAATGAATAAGGACGTAAAAGAAGTTTTTCTTCTGTTTCAAATCCTAAGGGTGGGTCAGTGTCAACTTCAATTTTGATTTTAATTCTTGGTGATAGGTCTAAACCAAGTTGAGGAATCATCTTTTCAAGAACTAGCTCTTTTTCCTGCACACTTACTTTCATACCTACTGCTTCAAATTCCTGTAACATTCCTTCAAAATATGGCTCCAAGGAAAAAGATGGGTTTATTGCTAATAATGAAAAATCTAAATCTTCAGAATATCGATCTA
Organism: Sediminibacterium sp.; assembly: GCA_046289145.1. Taxonomy (GTDB): domain Bacteria; phylum Bacteroidota; class Bacteroidia; order Chitinophagales; family Chitinophagaceae; genus Sediminibacterium. The sequence goes on along the minus strand of JBKBWE010000023.1, from coordinate 14,513 downwards.
ATCCATGAAAAATTCTTAAAGCAGTACCGCCATAAAATGCTGCTTTCTCAAAAAAACCACTGCGGTTTAATCCCGCCAAAGCAACATCTTGCATTATCTCGCGTAATGCAGATTCAGCTTCGATTCTGTTTTTAGGTTGGTATTGTTCTAGCCACTCTTTAATCATAATTGGTTGATCATTTTTAGTAGTATCGCTAAACTGCTTTGCTTAGGTGAGTCAACTATCCAGCTTTTCATCATTGCTAAGTTTAATTTTTTTAGCAGGGTTTCTTCCATTCTATAATCTTCTATCAGTAATTCTCTTGCTTGGCTTGTACTCCTAATTACAATGCCTGAAGTCATGATGATTTTATCGATCAATGCCTTTTCTGGTGATGCAATCATTACCATTTGTTTAGCACTTAGCGCGATGCTTTGAATGCCAAATGTATAATAAGGTGCTTTGGCATGTAAATAATTAAAACGCCTTATTGCTGTTTTAAATATTTTGGTTGGCTTTAGGGTAATAGAACTGATTTCATACACTCGTTCTGGAATCATTCCCCAATAAGACAAGGCAGATTCAAGTGAAATATAACTCGGCCCCCATAAATGATTTGCGATTAAAAATGGATCTGGTGGATTTAAATGACTATTGGGCCCAGGTATATATAGCCCTCTTTTAATGGAGGTCAATATATTTTGCTTAACCAATTCATTGATTTTATCATTGGGCCTCTTATACTCCTTAAGTAAGTCCAATACCAATTGTCTGGTGATTGGCTCTTCTTCAAATGCTTTAAGGGCATAAATAAAATCCATTTATGTAAAATTATTACACAATAATCGGATAAAATCCGATTATGAGCAAAAAAAATACATAAACCTACAATATCGGCCTCAACCATTTCTCTGCAGTGGCTTCGTCCATGCCTTTGCGGGCTGCATAGTCTTTAAATTGGTCTTGCTCAATTTTGCCAATTCCAAAATACTGACTCTGCGGATGCGAAAAATACCAACCACAAACTGATGATGCTGGATACATGGCCAAGCTTTCTGTTAAGGAGATTCCTGCATTGTCTTGTGCACTCAACAAATCAAATAATTTATATTTCTCTGTATGGTCAGGACAAGCTGGATAGCCTGGTGCGGGGCGGATGCCCTTGTATTGTTCTTTAATTAATTCTTCTGGGCTCAATTGTTCTTGTGCATCGTATCCCCAATATTCTTTACGCGTATGCAAGTGCAATGCTTCTGCAAATGCTTCTGCAAATCGATCGGCCAATGCTTGTAACATAATTTTATTGTAGTCGTCGTGTGCCACTTCAAATTTTTCTAAATGTGGTTCTATGCCATGAATGCTTACGGCAAATGCACCAATATGATCTTTTTTATTAGCAGTTGCTGGGCTGATAAAATCGGCCAAAGATAAATTGGGTTGTCCGGGTGCTTTCTTGATTTGTTGGCGATGAAAACTCAATTGTACTTTTTCTTTTTCAGTGCGTACTTCTACATCATCATTATTGCTGGCTGCTTCCCAAAATCCTATCACACCTTTTGCCGTTAACCATTTTTCTGCTATGATTTTATCTAACAAAGCATTTGCATCATCGTACAATTTGGTGGCTTCTGCTCCTACCACTTCATCGGTTAAGATGGCTGGAAAATTGCCATGCATTTCCCATGTGATAAAAAATGGTTTCCAATCAATGAATGTTCTTAGCTCATTCAAATCATAATCTTCAAATACTTTGGTGCCTGTAAAGCTGGGTGTAGGGGGAGTATAACTGTCCCAATCAATGGCCACTTTATTTTTCAATGCTTCTGCATAAGGCAGGTATTGCTTTACGGATTTCTTATTGTCGAATCCTTCTTTTAGTTTGCTGTACTCTTGTACTAATTCATCTAAGAATGGGGTCTTTAGTTCTTTATTCAATAAAGAACCAGCAACTGTTACACTTCTGGACGCATCTAGTACATGCACAACGCCATTTTGGTATTCTGGCGCAATCTTTACAGCTGTATGCATTCTGGATGTGGTAGCGCCTCCAATTAATAATGGCTGCTTCATATTTCTACGCTTCATTTCACGCGCTATATGCACCATTTCATCTAAGGATGGCGTAATCAATCCACTCAATCCAATAATATCTGCTTTCTCTCTTTCTGCGGCTTCTAAAATTTTATCTGCTGGTACCATAACCCCCATGTCTACAATATCATAACCATTACAGCCTAATACAACGCCCACAATATTTTTTCCTATATCGTGTACGTCTCCTTTTACTGTGGCCAATAATATTTTTGCTGCACCAGCGGTTTCCTCGTTCACTGTTCCTGCCGCTAAGTGTGCTTGTTTTCTGTCTTCTTTTTCTTGTTCTATATAGGGCGTTAAAATGGCCACACTCTTCTTCATTACGCGGGCACTTTTTACCACTTGTGGTAAAAACATTTTGCCCGCTCCAAATAAATCGCCTACGATATTCATGCCATCCATCAACGGGCCTTCAATCACATCCAATGGTCTTGGATATTTTTGTCTGGCTTCTTCTGTGTCTTCGTCTATATAATCGGTGATGCCATTGATTAATGAATGCGCCAATCTTTTTTCAACTGGCTCTTTTCTCCAGGCTTCATCTTTTATTTCTACTTTGCCCTTGGCCTTAACGGTTTCTGCGTGTTGGATTAATTTTTCTGTGGCTTCGTTGTTGTCGTTGTTTCTATTCAAGATAACGTCTTCGCACAATTCCCTTAGGGTGGGTTCTATTTCATCGTACACCACCAACTGCCCAGCGTTTACAATCCCCATGTCCATACCCGCTTTAATAGCGTGTAATAAGAATACTGAATGGATGGCTTCTCTTACATGGTCGTTGCCTCTAAACGAGAAAGATACATTCGACACACCGCCTGAAACCTTTGCCAGTGGCATCAATCGCTTGATTTCTCTGGTGGCTTCTATAAAATCTACTGCGTAATTATTATGCTCTTCTATACCTGTTGCAATCGCAAATATATTGGGGTCGAATATGATGTCTTGTGGATCAAAACCTACTTGCTCCGTTAATATTTTGTATGCGCGATGACAGATTTCTATTTTTCTTTCTTTGGTATCTGCTTGACCTACTTCATCAAATGCCATTACAATTACTGCGGCTCCAAAAGATTTACAAATGAATGCTTGCTCAATAAATTTGGCTTCGCCTTCTTTCATAGAGATGGAGTTCACAATACATTTTCCTTGCACACATTTTAATCCTGCTTTGATGATCTCAAACTTTGAGCTATCAATCATGATGGGAATGCGCGCGATATCTGGTTCGCTTTGTAACAGATTTAAATAAGTGGTCATGGCACTTACGCCTTCTAACAAAGCATCGTCCATGTTCACGTCTAATATTTGCGCGCCGCTTTCTACCTGTTGTCTGGCAACGGATAGTGCTTCCTCGTATTGGTTCTCTCTAATTAGTCGAGCAAATTTCTTAGACCCTGTAACATTGGTTCTTTCGCCTACGTTTACAAAATTGGTTTCTGGTCTAATTACCAAAGGTTCTAATCCGGCAAGCCTTAAATATGGTTTGATTGTACTCATTGCTTAAATGGTTGTTTCAACCACAGGTAATTGTCTGGGTTGCATTGTTCTTACGTTGTCTGCAATATGTTTAATATGATCTGGTGTTGTTCCGCAACAGCCTCCTACAATATTCACGAAGCCCTGCTTGGCCCACTCTTCTATAAAGTGTGCTGTTTCATGTGGTGCTTCATCGTATTCTCCCATGGCATTTGGTAATCCTGCATTGGGATAGGCCGATGTATAACAGGCCGCTATTTGTGATAACTCTTCTATATGACTTCTCATTTCTGCGGCACCCAATGCACAGTTCAATCCAATGCTGATGGGGTTGGCATGTAATACCGATGTGTAAAATGCTTCTAATGTTTGTCCACTCAAGGTTCTACCCGATGCATCGGTAATGGTGCCGCTGATCATGATGGGTAGTTCTGGTATGCCCTTGTCTCTGAAATATTTTTTGGCTGCGTATATAGCACCCTTTGCATTCAATGTATCAAAAATGGTTTCGATTAATAGTATGTCTACGCCACCATTCACTAGTCCATCTATTTGTTCGTAATAGGCATTGGCTACTTCATCAAATGTGACTGCTCTATATCCTGGATTATTTACATCGGGTGATAAACTCAATGTTTTATTCAATGGTCCTATTGCACCGGCAACAAATTTGGGTCCTGTACCGGGATTTTTTTGCATGAACTCCGCTACTGCTTCGCGGGCACATTTAGCGGCGGCTACGTTCAACTCATAAGCCAAACTTTGCATATCGTAGTCTGCCATTGCAATGGTTGTACTACTGAATGTATTGGTTTCTATGATGTCTGCACCTGCTTCTAAATACAACAAGTGGATGCCCTTAATTATTTGTGGTTGTGTAATGCAAAGCAAATCATTGTTTCCCTTTACATCTAAATGCCAATTTTTATACTGCTCGCCTCTATAATCGGCTTCAGTTAATTGATGCCTTTGTATCATTGTGCCCATGGCACCATCTATTACGAGGATTCTTTTCTGGAGTTCTTCTTTTATTAGCATAGCTATTGGTTCAAACACTTTTAGTGATTAATGAACCAATAAACGCCAGAATGTGGGGGGAGGCACTTCAAACGTTTATTAGTTCTAAAAACTAACCCATAGCGGTACAGTACCGTATTGGCTAGGACCTTGGCTGAACAATAAACAAATCCACCAAAGTCGGTGCAAAGATACACCCATATTGTATTCTAGCAAAATATAGCCATTCGTAAATGGCTATTGATACACGGCATTGATGTCTGCATTCACTTTTTCTGTAACTGCCGATGCATCAATATTAAAGTCTTTCATTACGATCGGAAATTTTCCTGTTGCTGAAACCTTGCCTGCTTTCACGGTGATTAAACCGTTTACGGTTAAAGGTTTCGTTACTCCGTGTAGGGTAAGGGTTCCTTTTACAACTACTTTATAAGTTCCATCTTTGGTAAAGTTGACTTCTTTGATATTGCTGATATTTCCTTTGAATTCTGCTCTTGGAAATTTATTGCTTTCTGCATAATCGTTGTTGAACTTCTCTTGCATTTCTGCGTACTCAAACTTAAACCCTTTAATGAGTAAGCTGAAACTCAATTGTCCATTGTCGGATAATCTGCTGGCCACTTCATTGTTCACGGCTTTCACGTCATCATCGTTGGTGGCTACAAAATTCACTTTTGCATTGCGCGTACCAAATTGTTTTTGTGCATTGGCTTGTGTAAGTGCAATCATTAAAGCAGCAAGTAGCAATATTTTTTTCATATCATTCAATTAGTTGGTGTTATAATTTTTTTACAAATGGTCCATTATTTTACGAGTACGCCTTCGTTAATCACTACGTTGGCATCGGGTATGTAGCCGGTACAAATTCCTTTGAAACGGATGGTAGTTCCGGGTTTCAGCTCTCCTGGGTTGGTTTTAAACGTACAATTAATAACAAAAAATGCATCGTCTGTTTTAAAATTCACCACCGATTGTCCATCTTGATTAGTGCTCTGGTCTAATACTTCTCCCTCAATTTCGATGGCTTTGTCTAAGTATTTCGTGTTGGCTGCTGCTTCATCATTTTTAAAAGCTTCAAATAATGCCTGTGCCTTGATGGCTATTGCTTTTTCGGTGGTTACGTCACGGTGCGGCTTGGTAAATATTTTATAAACAATGATCCCGCCGGTAACGGCGCCCACCAAAACAAGCGTTAATATAATTTTAGTCCACTTTTTCATGTGTCAGCTATTTTAATGTTTAAACAACGAAGTTAGGTTTTTGTTTGGATTTGGCTTTCAAAACTTACTGAACATACTGCTGAACCGGTAATCGATTGGCTATACTGCGGGCCAATGTCATTTCATCTGCATATTCCAACTCTCCCCCAAATGCTATGCCACGTGCGATGGTAGTGACTTTGCATTTTAAATGGGCAATCTTTTTCTGTATAAAATAAATGGTGGTATCCCCCTGTATATTGGGGCTGAGCGCAAAAACTAGTTCATCCACCTGTTCATTAGTAATTCGGTTCACGAGTAACTCTATGCTCAACTGATCGGGGCCTATTCCATCCAAGGGCGATATAATCCCCCCTAAAACATGGTACGTACCATTGAACTGCTGGGTACTTTCGATGGCTATTACATCTCTGATATTTTCTACCACACAAATGATTTGTTGATTGCGCATGGTATTGGCGCAAATGGAACAGGTTTCTCCATCACTTACATTGTTGCAGCGTTTGCAAAATTGTATATCCCTTCTCATTTTTGCAATCGTGTCTCCAAACAATGCTACATCGTTGATGTCTTGTTTTAATAAATGTAGCACCAGTCTTAACGCCGTTTTTTTTCCAATGCCGGGGAGCTTAGAAAATTGTGCTACTGCATTTTCTAATAAGGTTGATGGGAGTTGCATTATGTAAAGATAATCGGTTTACTTTGTGCTTTAGATTTTGTATATGAAGCTGCATAATTTTAATTCTGGTCCTTCCATTTTACCTCAACCCGTTTTAACCCAAGCGGCTGAAGCCGTTTTGAATTATAATAATACTGGTTTGTCTTTGTTAGAAATTGGCCATAGAACAGCTTGGTTTCAAGAAATTTTACAAGAAGCCAACAATTCGGTGAAGCAATTAATGGAGTTAGACGACTCCTATGAAATCCTTTTTTTACACGGGGGAGCAACAACGCAGTTTATGCAAGTGCCTATGAATTTGCTCGACACCCATGCTACCGCAGCGTATTGCGACCATGGTGTTTGGGGAAACAAAGCTTGGAAAGAAGCCAGCTTATTTGGGAAAGTGAAAGTGGTGGCCGATAGCAGTGATCAACAATATCGTTACATAAATAAAGGGTTCAATATTCCATCTGATGCTGCTTATTTACACTTGACTTCTAACAATACAGTAGAAGGTACGCAGTGGCATGATTTTCCTGAAACGGGCGTGCCATTGGTGGCCGATATGAGTAGTGATATTTTTAGTAGGCCTGCCAACTACACTCGCTTCAGTTTAATTTATGCGGGTGCGCAAAAAAATATGGGTGCTGCTGGTGTGAACTTGGTGGTGGTTAAAAAAGAGATCTTAGGAAAAGTAGCGCGTACCATCCCAACGATAATGAATTATCAGAAACATATTGAAGCGGGTTCTTTAATGAATACGCCTCCTGTGTTTGCAGTTTATGTGAGTATGCTTACGCTTCGTTGGATTATTCAAGAAGGTGGTTTGGATGCAATGGGTATTCGCAATCAAAAAAAATCCTCTTTATTATACGATACCATTGATGCCAATCCTTTATTTGATGCGCCGGTTGCGGTTGAAGATCGGAGTCAAATGAATGCGGTTTTCTTTTTAAAAGACCATGCATTGGAAGCGCCTTTTTTAGACCTTTGTAAAAAAGAAGGCATGATTGGTGTGAAAGGGTATAGAACGGTGGGGGGTATCAGGGTGAGCATGTACAATGCTTTGCCTTTTGAAAGTGTAACCAGTTTTTGTGACTTGGTTCATTTCTTTACCCAAAAGCATGGTTAGTATCGGATTATCATAACTTTTCATTTAAGAATATATCACCGATATTTGCCCAATGGCAATTATTAAACCTTTCAAGGCATTAAGACCTCAACCTCAACTTGCTAAACAAGTTGCTAGTTTACCTTATGATGTATTAAATAGTGTAGAAGCTAAATTGGCTGCTCAAGGAAATTCTTATTCTTTTTTGCATATCACTAAAAGTGAAATTGATTTATCGGATAAGATTGATATTCATGCACCTGAAGTATATGCACAAGCAAAAGATAATTTAGATGCTTTTATTAAGCGGGATGTATTGTTTAGAGAATCTAAAGACTGCTATTATATTTATCAGTTGGTGATGAATGGTAGAAGTCAAACAGGGTTGGTTTGTGTGAGCAGTGTAGATGATTATGAAAATGATATTATTAAAAAACACGAGTTTACACGTCCTGAAAAAGAACAAGATCGAATCAATCATATTAAAACTACTGGCGCGCAAACGGGTAATGTATTTTTAGCTTATCGCAATCACGCTGCAGTGGATGCCATTATTGATCATTGGAAGCAAGCCAAGTCTCCAGTGTACGATTTTACTGCTGAAGATGGTATTCAACACAGTATTTGGATTGTAAGTGATTCTGAAATTGTTGCTTCAATAACGGCTGCATTTGAGAAAGAAATTCCTTGCACATATATAGCAGATGGTCATCATAGAGCGGCTTCTGCTGCTAAAGTGCGTCAACAAATGCAGGAGAAAGCACCAGCTGGAGCAAGTTGTTTTTTAACCACGCTTTTTCCATCGAATCAGTTGCATATCATGGATTACAACAGAGTGGTAAAAGACTTGAATGGCTTATCTGTTTCGGATTTTTTAGCTGCATTGGAAAAGTCTTTTGAAGTAAGCTTAGTAGGTAAACAAATGGTGAAGCCAGAAGAAATTCATACCATGGGCTTGTATGTAGATGGTCAATGGTATAAACTTACTGCAAAAGAAGGCACTTATTCGAATGACCCAATTGGCGTGTTAGATGTATCTATTTTACAAGAACAAATTTTGGGTCCTATCTTAGGAATTATGGATCAACGTACCGATAAAAGAATTGATTTTGTGGGTGGTATTCGTGGTTTGGGTGCATTGGAGCAAAGAGTAGATAGTGGTGAAATGGCTGCTGCTATTAGTTTGTATCCTGTTACGATTGATCAACTTTTTGCCATTGCAGACAGTGGCAATGTAATGCCTCCTAAAAGTACTTGGTTCGAACCTAAATTAAGAGATGGTTTATTAACGCATTTAATTGCAGATTAATTAAGCATGAAAAAAATATTTGTTATCCTATTTGCCTTGGTGCTGGTTGTTGGTGCAAGCGCGCAAACGCCCACTGTTAAACAGTTTCAGGAGTCTGCCATGGCCCTCATGCAACAAGGTGATTTTACGAATGCCATGGTTGCGCTTGAAAAAGCTAAAGCCATTGAGCCGCAAAATTTGGAAACAATTAAGAATATTTCTTTTTGTTACTATTTACAACGTGAATTTGCCCAGGCGATTGATGCGGGTAAAATTGCCATTGAATTACCCAATGCAGACCAACAAAGTTTTCAAATTTTAGGAATGGCATACAAGTCTATAGCAGATTATTCAGCAGCCAACAAAATGTACAAGCGTGCATTGAAAAAATTTCCTGATGGGGGAGTGATTTATAGTGAATACGGCGAAAGCTTATTGCAAGAAAATAAAAAAGACGAAGCCATTGCTACCTGGGAAAAAGGGATAGAATTGGCTCCTTCTTATAGCAGTAATTATTACCATGCGGCTAAGTACTATTATAAAGAAATGAATTGGATCAGGGTATTGATTCATGGCGAACTCTTTGTGAATTTGGAGAGTTACTCTGCTAGAACCAATGAGGTTAAAAAAGCCATGTTAGATGCCTATAAAAATATGTTAAGGCCCATTGTTAAAACCCCTTATCATTTGGTTCCTAAGTATGCCGATTTTGAAAAGAAACAATTGGATATTTACGAAAAGACCAAACAACAAGTTGCAGAAGGCTTAACCATTGATCATATTGGTAGTATTAGAACCCGTTTGTTGATGGAATGGATGTCGGACAATGCTAAACTATATCCGTATCAATTGTTTTCGCACTGGCAACATATGATTAGAGAAGGTATTTTTGAAGCCTATAATCAATGGTTATTTGGCGCTTCATTTGGTGAAGAAGCTTATCAAAACTGGCTTAGTACACAAGCGGAAGAAGCCAAAAAATTTACGGATTTTCAGCAAAGTAGAATTTATCGACAGCCAGGTGGTCAGTATTATTTAAACTAGTAATTCAAGATAGTTGTTAAGCCAGTGTAAACTGGCTTTTTTATTTGTTTTTATTTGCCTAATTTGACTCTCTAAATAAAGTGAATTCACTTTAAACGATTGCATTATGAATACGAAGCGTTTATTTGATGCGGTAGCTCACCAGTTGGAAAATTTTCCTAAGAATGATATGTTGGCTGCCAAAGAAAATGGGAAATGGAAAACCTATAGTACCCAACAAGTAGCGGATACAGTTAATAAATTGAGTGCTGGTTTGGTTTCATTGGGTGTTAAAGCCAATGATTTTACTCCTGAGTCGAGCGATAAAATTGCTATTATCAGCAATAATAGACCTGAGTGGGTTTTTACGGATTTGGCTGTTCAGCAAGTAGGGGGCATTTTGGTTCCAGTTTATCCTACTACCAATCCTAATGAGTTGGCTTTTATTTTAAATGACGCTGCAGTTAAATTCATTTTTGTAAGTAGTGAAGACTTATTGTTGAAAGTTCAAAGCATCATCGATAAAGTTCCCTCTATTCAAGGGATATATACTTTCGATACCATCGCAGGTGCAAAACATTGGACCGAAGTAACTGCTTTGGTAACTGATGAATTATTGGCCCAAGTGGAAACGATTAAAAAACAAGTTCCTGCTGAACAGTTGGCTACCATTATTTATACTTCTGGTACTACTGGTACTCCTAAAGGGGTAATGCTGTCTCATTCTAATATTTACACGAATGTGCAGTTTAGTAAAAAGAGTTTTCCTTTTAATGATGCGCCAGAATCTAAAGTACTTAGTTTCTTGCCCTTGAATCATATTTTCGAAAAGACCTGTACCTATATTTATTTATACAGCGGCATCAGCATCTATTATGCGGAAAGCCTTGAAACCATTGGAGATAATTTAAAAGAAATTAAGCCCAATGGATTTACTACTGTTCCTCGATTACTTGAAAAAGTGTTCGAAAAAATCATGTCCAAGGGTAGTGAGTTAACTGGCACAAAACGAAAATTATTTTTCTGGGCAGTTGACTTAGCAGAAAAATATGATAACAGAGTAAGTGGGGGCGCCTGGTATAATCTGCAATTGGCCATTGCTAATAAATTGATTTTCTCTAAATGGAGAGAAGCGTTGGGGGGTAATATTTCTTTTATCATTACCGGTGGTGCTGCTTGTCAAGTAAAACTATTACGCATTTTTAACGCGGCGGGAGTGCCTGTTTATGAAGGATATGGTCCAACGGAAAACAGTCCAGTTATTTGTGTAAATAGACAAGAGAAAGGAGGAACCAAATTTGGAACAGTAGGGCCTCCAATTGAAGGCATCCAAGTTAAGTTGGCCGAAGACGGTGAAATTATGGTAACGGGTCCTTGTGTAATGAAGGGGTATTATAAACGTCCTGACCTTACTGCAGAAACCATGAAAGATGAGTGGTTGCTTACAGGCGATATTGGTGTATGGGATGAAGGCAAATTTTTAAAAATAACCGACCGTAAAAAAGAACTCTTCAAAACCAGTGGTGGCAAATATGTGGCACCTCAACCCATCGAAAATAAATTAAAAGAGAGTCCATTTGTAGAACAAGTAATGGTGGTGGGATCGGAGCGCAAGTTTGTTGGAGCACTAATTGTTCCTTCTTTTGCAACGCTTAAAGAATGGATGCACGAGAAGGGCATTCCTTACACTACTAATGAAGATGTGATTCATCATCCTAAAGTATTAGAACTCTATCGTGAATTGGTTGAGAGCTTTAATAAATTCTTTAATCATGTTGAACAGATTAAGAAGTTTGAATTATTGCCAAGGGAATGGACGGTTGACACAGGAGAAATGACGCCTAAATTAAGTTTGAAGCGTAAAGTAGTGAACGAGAAATTTAAAGACGCCATAGAAAGAATCTATGCCTGAACCTAATGCTTTATTGTGTATACTTATTGTAGAAGATAATCCTGCAGATTTATTTGTATTAGAAGGACTCTTGTGGAAAACAAGACTACCTATAGGGCAAATTATAAAAGCAAAAAGTAACGAGGAAGCAGACTTGTTGCTAAAAAAAGAAAAACCCAATTTAATCTTATTAGATCTGTCTTTACCTGACAGTGTAGGGATTGAATCGTTTAAGCATATCAATAATATAGCGCCCAATATTCCCATCATAGTCTTAACAGGTTTGTCTGATATGGACATGGCCCTTGAAACCATGGCAGCTGGTGCGCAAGATTATTTGGTTAAAGCGGAGTTTGATGAAAAGTTGCTTTCTAAATCTATTCAATACAGTATTGAACGTAAGCGCAATTTAGAAAATACTCGAGTGAGTAATGAGCGTTACAATATTGTAGTAAAAGCAACCAATGATGCAGTTTGGGAAATGAATTTAGCTGATCAAACCGTTTTATGGGTGGGCGATAATTTTAAAAAGACTTTTGGGTACGACTTAGTAGATGTATATGTAGATGCCAACGATTGGATTTATAAAATTCATCCAGATGATAGAGACCGAGTACAACAAAGCATTACAGATGCTTATTCAAAATCAGGCAGCCCTTATTGGAAAGAAGAATATCGGTTTTTAAAATCAAACGGTCAATATGCCTATGTACTTGATAGGGGCTATATCATTTATGAAAATGAACACCCAACAAGAATGATTGGCGCCATGCAAGACATCACCGAACGAAAGGAAAATGCCGAAATGATTTTGCTTTCCGAAAAGCGGTATCGAAGTTTGTTCTATTACAATCCCATGGCTATTTTTATTTGGGATTTACAAACTCACCAAATTGTAGAAGTGAACGATATGGCCGAAAAGGAATATGGCTATACACGTGACGAGTTTATTCAATTAACACTATGGGATTTGAGAACACCAGATAATTTTGGTAAGCTCAAATTATTTATTGAACATATTGCTACCTCTGATGAAATGGATTCTGGGGGAACCTGGGAACATATTACCAAAAATGGGGAGCGAATATTCATGAATATTTTTTCGCATCGCATTCAATACAATGGAAAAGATGCGGTGATGGCTATTGCACAAAATGTAACTGGTAAATTATTGTTGGAGAAAAAATTGGAAGAGGAACGATTGATCAAGCAAAAAGAAATTGCAGAAGCAGTTATTAATACGCAAGAGAAAGAACGTCACGATATCAGCCGAGAACTGCACGATAATGTAAATCAACAATTAACAGTTGCTATGATGTATATAGCTTCTGCCGAAAAGAAACAGCAACCTGGGTCAGATTTACTTCGCCAATCGGCCGATTTTATTTTACATGCCATTGAAGAAATCCGAAGACTTTCTAAGGGATTGGTTACGCCGTTAATTAAAGACTTTGGATTGGTAAAAGCGATAGAAAGTGTACTAGAAGATTTGTCTGCAGTGAACGACATGCAAATTGAATTTGTTTCAGATACTTTTTTTGAAGACGATATTCATTACGACTTTAAGCTCAGTATTTTTAGAATTGTTCAAGAGCAAGTAAACAATGTATTAAAACATTCAGGTGCTACTGAGTTAAAAATTGATTTGGGTAGAAATAGGAATAATATTTATTTATCCATTTACGATAATGGGGTAGGTTTTGATTTGGCGGTACAAAAAAAGGGAATTGGCTTGTACAATATCACCAGTAGGGTAGAACTCTTTAATGGCAGCATTAGTATTCATACTGCTCCTACTTCTGGTTGTGCCATGCATATGAGTTTCCCAATCACCCAAGACATTATGCGTCACTAGTTCTTTTGGTGGCTGCTATAAATTTTTGACGAATAATGCTCTGAACTGGTTTCCGTTGAATTTTGCTTTCGAGCCAAGAAATGAAATCTAGGTACATAAATGCCCTGGTTTCCATTCTATCATTGGCCATTCCTTTTAGTTCGAGTAATAGATTTTGAAACAATGGTTTCACTTTATTGGGAGAACTGTGAAAGGATTGTTTTAAGAAACTAAATACGGCTTCTTCCGCTGCGCTTAAGTTTTGCATTTTTGCCATGAATCGATAAACCGATTTGAGCAAGTATTTCAATAAGTCGAAATTACCCATTTCGTAATGTGCAATCATATGCAAGAGTCGGGCATAACATTGTAAATCTGTTCTTAAATCTACTTTTAAGTTGATGATCTTATTCAAGTAATCAATGCTTTTTTCTGCATCCCCACTACCGAAATACAAAGAAGCTATTTTGTAGTAAAATACCAATGTTCTATGTCTATCTAAATAGACTTCGTACTCTATTAATTTTTCTTCAATTTCTGGAACCAAGGATAATCCTTTTGTAAATGTTCCTTCCATGAAGTGCTTGTTTAATTTTGCGGTATATAAATAAGTGAAGCACTGTACTTTGTTATTGATATTGTTTTGAACCACTGATGTTTCTATAAACGCTTCAAATTCTTTGATGGTTTCATTGAATTTTCTATAATTTCTTAAATCAAAATGTGCCCCCAATAAATTATGCATCCCTTTGATATAGTGGGCTGTTTCAATTTCGATCATTTTGGGTTCTGCCTTAAATAGTTCTGTCCATTTAATACAGTATCGATAATACATTAAAAATTCTTGGGTAATAAATGCATACCAACAAAAACATTGGTACAAATAGAGTTTTTCATAAAATCCTTTTCCCTGTTCAC
>JBKBWE010000297.1:0-3376 GCA_046289145.1 Sediminibacterium sp. | reverse complement strand
GAGTGTTTGCCTGGTGCGGCTGCATTTGTACCTGCATTAGTAAATAGTGGTCTACCTACTAATCGATTTGTTTTTGAGGGGTTTATTCCAATAAAAAAAGGAAGACAGACCTTATTAAAACAATTGGCCACCGAAGAGCGTACCATGATATTTTATGAAAGCCCAATGCGGCTGGTTAAAACCCTAGAAGATATGTCCCAATATTTTGGGGAGGATCGAAACTGTTCTGTTGCCAGAGAACTCACAAAAATATTTGAAGAGAATAAAAGGGGAACACTAAAAGAAGTGGCTGATTATTTTAAGTCAAAATCGGTGAAAGGAGAAATTGTACTGGTAGTGGCAGGCGCAGACTAACACTTATTGCAATATATTTATGAACAATTACTACTAACGATAATACAATGAATATGCAAAAATTGAGCTTTTCTTTTTTCGTCGGATGCTTGTTAATGAGCACGCTATTGTTGGCACAGCCAGATCGCTGGCAGCAAAAAATTAAGTACACCATTAATGTGAACATGAATGTAGAAACCAATCGATTTAGTGGAACAGAAAAGATTGATTATTTTAATCAATCACCCGATACGCTTACAAAAATATTTATGCATTTATATTGGAATGCATTTCAGCCCAATAGTAGCATGGATGTTAGAAGTAGAGAATTAGGGAAAACCAAATTGGCTGATCCAAGGAGAAATAATGATGGATTAGATTGGGACGCAAGAGTAAAAGACAGAATCAGTAAATTGAAACCAGATGAAATAGGGTACCAAAATGTAAAATCTTTATTAATTAATGGAGTTGCACAAAAATTAATTGAACATGAAACCATTTTAGAAATTGTATTATCAAAGCCCATATTGCCAAAGTCAAAAATCACTATGGATGTAGCTTTTGAAGCACAAGTGCCTGTACAAATTAGAAGAAGCGGAAGAGACAATGCAGAAGGCATTCGCTACAGTATGGCACAATGGTATCCTAAAGTAGTAGAATACGATTACCAAGGATGGCATGCTAATCCTTATATAGCCCGTGAGTTCTATGGTGTATGGGGAGACTTTGATGTAAATATTACGATTGATAAAAAATATTTGGTAACTGCTGGAGGCGATTTATTAAATGCGAATGAAGTAGGATTTGGATACGAAGCAAAAGGTGTTCAAGTAAAACCAGCTTCAGGAAATACCTTGACATGGAAATGGCAGGCAAATAATGTACATGATTTTATGTGGGCAGCAGATCCCAATTATAAATTAATTACAAGAACAATACCTGGTGGTCCATTATTAAAAATTGTATATAAGCAAGTAGATTCTTTAGAAAATCGTTGGCAAAAAATGGCCGATACTTGTGCATTAATTTATCCAATTATTGCTAAAACCTTTGGGGCATATCCGTACAAAACTTACACTTTTGTTCAAGGTGGAGATGGCGGTATGGAATATCCAATGGCTACTTTAATAAAGAGTGCGAGTATTGGCACAGCAGTGCATGAATGGATGCATAGCTGGTACCAAATGATTTTAGGAAGCAACGAATCTTTGTATGCTTGGATGGATGAAGGATTTACCGATTACTCAAGCACTAGGGCAATGGCGATGTTAAGAAATAGTCCTGGCTTTTGGTATAATGGTTCCTATGGAGGATACTATCGTTTAGCAAGAAGTGGATACGAAGAACCTGCTAGTACTCATGCGGACCATTTTAATACCAATTTTGCTTCTACTTCTTCTGCGTATAGTAAGGGGGCAGTTTTTATGGAGCAGCTGGGCTATATAGTTGGAGCAGATACTAGGGATAAAATTTTGCATGCTTACTTTAATACTTGGAAATTCAAACATCCTAATCCAAACGATTTTATAAGAGTGGCAGAAAAAGTGAGCGGCTTAGAATTGGACTGGTACAAAGAGTATTGGATTTATAGCACCAAGACCATCGATTATGCAGTAGGAGATATTGCAATGGTAGATAATAAAACCAATATTACTATTAAGCGTTTGGGTAAAATGCCAATGCCTATTGATGTATTGGTTACTTATAAAGATGGCACACAAGAGATGCATTATATGCCTTTGAATTTGATGTATGGTGCAAAGCCTTCAGAAACTAAAACTCCAACAACAGTTCATGCACCTTGGAAGTGGACACATCCCGAATACAGTTTTACTACCAGTAGGGCAGTTGGGGAAATTAAATCTATTGAAATTGATCCAAGCCAACGATTAGCAGACATCAATAAGACCAATAATAAGCTAGTGATTCCTGAATAATGAATGTAAAAAATATAAAAAACCGTCCTGAATAATTAGGACGGTTTTTTTATTTAGCTACGTGAATAATATATTTCTCCTCGAAATAAGATTCGGGAAAGATTTTGAAGATGGGCATCATTTTTGGACGGGCACCACTCTCAAAAATTTCTTGATTAAGGTCGCCCCCTTTTAAACAAATCAACCCATTTCTTAACCCACCATCTGTAATTGGGGAGCTAGGTTTTTTTATGAGAGGCATGCTCCACTTTAATAATTCTTTCAATGGTGCTACGGCCCTAGAAACAGCAAAATCAAACTTTCTGTTCGTAATATCTTCTGCTCTTGTATGCTTAGTAGTAATATTTTTAATTCCTGCAGCTTCGCAAACAGCATCTACTACTTTTAATTTTTTAGCAATGCTGTCTACTAAATAAAACTGTACATCTGGAAAAAAGATGGCCAAAGGAACACCCGGGAATCCGCCACCACAGCCAATGTCTATAATATTCATTCCTTTAGAAAAGTCTGCAATTGCGGCTATACTTAAGGAGTGTAAAACATGGTGTAAGTAAATACTATCGATGTCTTTTCTAGAAACTACATTAATTTTCGCGTTCCAATCTTTGTATAATTCTTCCAATAATCTAAACTGCTCTAGCTGTGCGGGCGTAAAGTCGTCAAAGTATTTGGTAATTAGTTCCAGTTTTTGCGGGGTGCTTTCCATATTGCGGGTACAGTAAATAAGTAATAAAAAAACATCCAAATATCTAAAAACAAGAACCAGGGATACAAGTCTTTCTCATTGAGTTTGTTCATGCCCTTATATAAAACAAATGCTTGTACAAAAAAGCGAAGCGCAAATACGCCAACAGCCAATTGCCAATTGAAAAATACAATGCTCAATACAAATAATGGGTATACTAAAAACAAAGAAAAAGAATACAATCCCAACAAAAATTTATGAATGGGTTTGTAATATTTACCTGTAGAATAGTGGCGATATTTTTGTGTCATCCATTCTCCCCAACTGTTTTTGGCATCACTTAACGTATGCGTATCATGGTCGAGTAAAATGGCAGTGTTATCTCCTGTTGCTACTTGGTTAATGAATAAATCATCGTCAC
>JBKBWE010000296.1:0-3383 GCA_046289145.1 Sediminibacterium sp. | reverse complement strand
GAACTGTTCAAGCAGATATATTAAAAGAAGACCAGGCTCAAAATACTTGTATTTTCTCTACCGAGTTTGCACTTAAATTAATGGGAGATGTTCAGTCTTATTTTATTGACCAAAAAGTGCGCAATTTTTATAGTGTAAGTATAAGTGGATACCATATTGCAGAAGCTGGAGCAAATCCAATTACGCAGCTAGCATTTACGCTTGCTAACGGGTTCACTTTTGTTGAATATTACTTGAGTAGAGGAATGCATATTGATGATTTTGCACCAAACTTGTCATTCTTCTTTAGTAACGGGATGGATCCAGAATATAGTGTGATTGGTAGAGTTGCCAGAAAAATCTGGGCGAAAGCCATGAAGCAAAAATATAAAGGGAATGATCGTTCTCAAAAATTGAAGTACCATATTCAAACTAGTGGTAGAAGTTTACACGCACAAGAAATTGACTTCAATGATATAAGAACAACCTTGCAAGCATTGTATGCTATTTATGATAATTGCAATAGTCTTCATACCAATGCATATGATGAAGCCATTACAACACCAACCGAAGAAAGTGTTAGAAGGGCAATGGCTATTCAATTAATTATCAATAGAGAGTTGGGTACCGCTAATACGGAAAACTTTATTCAAGGAAGTTTTGCCATTGAAGAACTAACCGATTTAGTAGAAGAAGCGGTGTTAACCGAATTTGAAAGAATTTCAGAGCGTGGGGGAGTTTTAGGTGCTATGGAAAGAATGTATCAGCGAAATAAAATTCAAGAAGAGAGTTTATTTTATGAAACAAAAAAGCATACTGGTGAATTGCCTTTGATTGGGGTTAATACTTTCTTGAATAAAAAGGGCAGCCCTACTATTTTACCGGGTGAAGTTATCCGAAGTACTACAGAGGAAAAGGAGCAGCAGATTCAAAACCTTAATGCATTTAAGTTAAGAAATCAATTAAAGAGTGAGCAAGCATTACTGCAATTACAAAATGCTGCTATAAATAATGAAAACTTATTTGCAGCACTAATGGAAACTGTAAAGTATTGTTCTTTAGGTCAAATTACCAATGCGTTATACGCTGTAGGCGGACAGTATAGAAGAAATATGTAAATTCAATTATGAAAACAGTTTTTTTGCTTTTTGTATGTTTTATGATGGGTATTGGCACTAGTATTTATGGCCAAGCTAGGAAAATTGATACTACCATGAAATTGGGTAATATTGGCTTTAAGCTTGTGTGTAATAATAAAAATGAAGACAAGAATTATGTTACCGTAAGCCCTATTGGATTTGGTAGTGGAGCTAGAGATGTAAGCTTTGAGGTAAAAGGCAGAATTAGAAAAGCTGAAGTAGACGATTTGAACAATGATTTTTATCCTGATATGGTCATTTATGTTTATTCAAGTGATCCCAACGATAAAGGAACAGTACTTGGAATTTCGTCTATTAAGAATGAATCGCTTGCTGGTATTGGTTTTCCAGATATTGTTGATGATCCTAAATTAAGAACTGGATACAAAGGATTTGATACTTTTATGTTAATGGAAGGCACATTAATGAGAAGGTTTCCCGTTTATACAGCAGATTCCGTTGGTGCTCAAAGAACTGGAATGTATAGGCAAATTCAATATAAAGTTGTTCCGGGAGATAGGGGAATGCTAAGTTTTAAGCCTGTGAGGAGTTATGAGTTCGCCAAACAATAATTCATTTCTTCCCATTATTTTATTGTAAACAGTAATTTGCTGTTTAACAGAATGCTACCTTTAGTTTCCTTAATTGTATTTTATGTATAGGAAATTAATTGCTGCTATTTTATTATTTGTTTCGGCTAATTTAACTGCTCAAACGGTTCAACAACTAAACGCTAAAAAAGTACTATTGCCCAATGGATGGGCTTTATCGCCTATAGGCAGAAGTTTTCCTTTAGGAGACTTGCCACTAAATATGGCTGTGAGTAAGTCGAAAAAATTAATGGCTGTTACCAATAATGGACAGGGTACGCAAAGCATTCAATTAATTAACCCAGTTACAGAAAAAGTACTTGATACAAAAATTATTGAAAGGAGTTGGTACGGGCTCGTATTTAGTGCCGATGAAAAAAAGTTATTTGCATCTGGCGGCCACAATAATCGAATAGAAATATTTTCAATTGATAATAATAAGCTTGCATTAACCGATTCAATTGTTTTAGAAAAAAAATGGCCGAATAAAATAAGTCCAGCAGGAATTGCCATAGACGATGAATTGCAATTACTATATATTGTAACAAGAGAAGACAATCAATTATACATTGTTGATATTCGGACCAAAAAAATAGTATTTAAGCAAGCATTGGGTGGAGAAGCTTATGCATGTACTTTATCTCCCAACAAAGAACAATTGTATATAAGTTGTTGGGGTTGCGATAAAGTGTATCTATTTAATACTGTTGAAAGAAAAATAACAGCAGAAATTCCAGTGGGTGATAATCCCAACGAGTTATTATTAAATAATAAGGGAACTATATTATATGTAGCAAATGCTAACGATAATTCTGTTTCAGTTATTAATACAAAAGAACAGAAAGTAGTTGAAGTATTGAATGTGGCTTTGTATCCCGATGCGCCCAATGGTTCAACTACCAATGGGTTGGCTTTATCCGCTGATGAAAAAACTTTGTACGTTGCCAACGCAGACAATAATTGTCTTGCTGTATATGATGTAAGCAAACCTATCCAAAGTAAAAGCAAGGGATTCATTCCTGTGGGTTGGTACCCTACGAATGTTAAAGTAGTAGGTAATAAAATATTCGTAACAAATGGCAAAGGATTTTCTTCAAAAGCCAATGTGTATGGTCCCAATCCTTTTGCCAATAAGCAAATTGTTTTACATCATGAAGGAGACCCAAATAAACCCAAAAGCGTTGAATACATTGGCGGATTGTTTATGGGCACTATGAGTGTTATTAATATACCAACCCCAAAACAAATGAGTGTTTACTCTCAAGTGGTATATCAAAATACCCCATATAATAAAGTAAAAGAAAAAATAGTACAAGGTGAAGTGGGTAATCCAATACCTAGAAAAGTAGGTGAAAAGAGTCCTATTAAATATGTATTCTATGTGATAAAAGAAAATAGAACTTACGATCAAGTGTTGGGTGATATGAAAGAAGGTAATGGTGATCCTCGTCTTACTTTATTTGGTGAAAATATAACCCCCAATCAGCATGCATTAGCTAGAAACTTTGTTTTATTGGATAATTTTTATGTTGACGGTGAAGTGAGTATGGATGGACATAACTGGACAATGGGCGCTTATGCAACTGATTTTTTAGAAAAGAGTTGGGTAAGTAGTTATGGTGGCAGAGGCGGAAGTTATGACGGTGAAGGAAATAGAAAAGTAGCCAATAATAAA
>JBKBWE010000022.1:15702-17917 GCA_046289145.1 Sediminibacterium sp. | reverse complement strand
TAGTGCTTTCCGTCGTCGCTTAGTTTAGCAGTGGTTTTTGCGCCCAATGCATCAGAACCACTATTGGGTTCTGTTAAACCATAAGCACCTTTCCATTCTCCACTTGCTAACTTGGGAATATATTTTTGTTTTTGTTCTTCTGTTCCGAAGTATAAAATGGGCAATGAGCCAATGCCAGTATGCGCTGCAACTGCTACTGAAAAGGAGTAGCCACCACCCATACCTTCGTTAACAATAGTAGATGTGATAAAATCTTTACCTAATCCACCATATTCCTCTGGAAAGGAAGTGGAGAGCAATCCTTGCTCACCTGCTTTTTGCATTAATGATGCTACTAATCCTGGTTCCATTTTGTCAATACGATCTACAATGGGCAAAATTTCGGCATCTAAAAACTGATGGCACATGTCCATGACCATGGTCTGCTCTTCATTAAATTCTTCCGGAATGAAAGTTTCATGAGGATTGCTTTCCTTGATGATCCATTCTCCGCCCAAAAGGGCTTTTGTTTTGTTTGTGGCTTCCATCGTTAATTGTTTTGTATGTTAAAGTTCTTAATTCAATTGTTCTATGGGTGTTAAGGTAAGGTTATCATAAACCTTTTGAAATACCGACTTCACTGTTTCAATATCTTTCTTATCTACTCCTACCAAGGCCTCAGCCATCGTTTGATTGGCTAGGTCAATCGTAATTTGTTGTAGGTCTTTAGCCGCATCAGTTAATTGTACCAGATTAATTCTTCTGTCTGTAGGTGATGCCACTCTTTTAACCAAGTGTTGTTTTTCTAAATTATCAATGAGTCTAGTAATACTGGGTTTGTCGCGAAAAGTGCGATTGCAAAGTTCTTGCTGGCTCAAGCCATCTTCTTTCCATAAATGATACAAAACACTCCATTGTTCAATGGTGATTTCTAATCCGGCATTGCGGAAATTCTTCTGTAACCTTCTGGCAACAGCAGTAGAAGCCATCCCATTGATGACACTGTATAGTTCTCCTCTTTTAAAATGGTTGTTTGGCATATAGTTAGTTATGCAACTAATTCAAAATTGGTTTCTTTATTCCATACTACCAAGAATAATTTGATGAATTTTGAGCCATTTTGCCCAGCCAGGATCAATTTAACTAAGTCTTGATTCGAGAAGAATGGTTTTCTTTGTCTGCATGGAGTATGGGTTTATCATAATCAGTGGAGTGTTGGCTGCTTTATACTGCGGACTGATACTGGTTTATCGCTACTGGTTTGTCGCTTTAAAGCCTTTTGAATTATCAACTGCCCTAGAGCCAAGGGTATTTTTCTCCATTATAATCCCCGCGAGAAATGAATCGGCCAATATTGAAAAATGCATTCAAAGCATTTTAGTTCAGCCCTATCCTTTATATGAAATCATTGTGGTAGATGATCATTCAACGGATGATACTGCCGAATTGGTGCTTCGCTTGTCAAATCAATATCCGCAGGTTCAGTTGATTCATCTGAAAGATTATTTAGACGGACAATCCACCAATGCGTATAAGAAAAAAGCGATTGAGATTGCGGCAGAAAAATCAACCGGCTCTTGGATTGTTACAACCGATGCGGATTGCATGGTACCTCCCCATTGGTTGCAATATTTTAATGCAATGATTTTGACTAAGGACCCGGTATTTATTGCAGCTCCTGTCATGTTTACTTTAAATGGACAATTTAGTGGTCAGTTTCAGGTATTGGATTTTTTGAGTTTACAGGGGATTACAGCCGCCGCTGTATCAGCTGGTTCACACAGTATGTGCAATGGCGCAAATTTGGCTTACAGCAAAAAAGCATTTGAAGAAGTAGGTAGGTTTAAAGGCATTGATCATTTAGCCAGTGGAGATGATATGTTCTTAATGCATAAAATGAAAAAGCAGTTTCCCAATAGGTTGGCTTATTTGTTTTCTGATGAAATGGTTGTTGCCACAGCACCGATGCCCAATTGGGCTTCATTTATACAGCAGCGTATTCGCTGGGCAAGTAAGGCAGATAGTTACAAGGACAAAAAAATATTTGGGGTATTGTTATTGGTGTACCTGTTTAATGCAAGCTTATTGATTGGACTTTTGGCGGGCCTATTTTTGATTGATATATTGTTTTGGACCGCTTGGATCATTGCCATCAAAACTTTGGTAGAGTTGTATTTTTTATGGCCAGTAGCGAGATTTTTTAAACTCGAAAAGTCATTAATATTTTTTCCAGTGA
>JBKBWE010000022.1:0-15692 GCA_046289145.1 Sediminibacterium sp. | reverse complement strand
GTGATGCAACCCTTTCATATTGTCTACACGGTAATTGCAGGTTGGCTAGGCAAGTTCGGCAAATACCAATGGAAGAATAGGCAGGTACATTAGTTGTTTTCCTTAGAATGTTTTTCTGGAAACCAGGCATACAAAAACATAGCAGCTAAAATAAAGGGGGTTAATAGCAGACGTATCATAGTTATTGGTCTATTTCTATAGTAGATACCAAAACTATCTAAGTGTGTATGGCTACGAGATTAATTAATGATTAAAATGAGGGTTAATCGGTCAACAGATGATTTGTGCCGCCTAAATCGCAATTGTTTCTTTTTCAATTTTTAAATGGTACTTTAAGCCAATCAATAAACCAGCTGCTAACCAAAACAACCCTCCAATTTTATCGGTCTCTATTAAATCACTGGTAAAATTGAGTGAAGTAATCATCAGTAATATTATTCCCAACACAAGTGCAATAGCCCGATAATAATTATTTTGAAATTGATGGTAAAGTTGCTGTGCTTGTAATAATAAATAAATCAGCAAACCAGCGAAGAGTAGGAGTGCTGGTACGCCTTGCTCTAATGCAATTAAAAGAAAATAATTGTGTACGGTTGAGTGTTCAGGATTATTGCTTACCCATGTTTTAAATGGGGCTGCTGTGTAGGGTTGATAATTATTGTAAAAACTATTGGCCCCAAAGCCGGTCCAAGGTTTCTCAGCAACCATTCTAAAACCTGCCACCCATCTATGAATTCTTTCTGCATTCGAAATATCTTTTAAACCGATGGTAGCATTTAGATGCTCCGAAAAATTTTCATGAAAAATGGTTTGGTCGTGTTCAGGTGCAAATTGCATGAAACGATTGTTGTTGATTAATGCAACAATTGAAATGACCATTGTTATCAATCCAACTAATATGGCTTTGCCGAGCATGTTTTTTTTGATCAACCAATAGCCGGCCACGCCAACTATTAATGCCAACCATGCACCTCTGGAATAGGCAAAGAATAATCCTATGAATGCAATTGCAATTCCTGCCTTGATGAATTTTTTTTTCTGGGGATCCTGAGTAAAATGATGGATGAGAAAGCCGACGGGAATTAGACAAACCAACATGGCAGAATAGTTTACGTGATTCCTAAAAAAAGGCCCCATTGTTTTTTTTATGGCAACAAAATTAAAACCATAGAATGCATGTCTAGTTAGGGTTTGTATTACAACCAACAACATCGGAATACATAAGTACAAGGCTGTTTTTTTAAAATTGCCTGATCGTTGATGTATCAGTGCGGTTAGTAATACCAATGGTAGAATATACCAAGTTTTCGCAAGTAAAAATTTGATTGCCAACCATTGGTTGTGGGCATAGCATAAACTGATGAACATCCAAATTAAGTAAGCGATGATCCATCTGAAAATGGGCGAATCAAAAATGAACCGGTATGGAGTAGGTTGATACAATATACTTGCCAATACTGCAAGGGATAAAATAATGAGTAAAGGTTCATCTGGCAAATCTAAACCAAGTGTTGAACTGAAATTATATTCGGTAGATAAAGGAAGTACTATCAGTAATAACCAATACAATTGTTCGGTTTTTGTAACAACGAATTGGAACAGTGGGAATGCTAAAACTAAAATAAATGGTACAGCAAGCCAGTAGGGTTCTTGCGTTAGCAGCGACCATAATCCACATAAAAAGAAACTGCTAATGGCAAACCAATTGAACCATTTCGAATGTATAATGCTGGGCATTTAAAACCTTTTCGGTTTTGCAGTGAGTAAAATTAAACAGGTACTAAAAATGAATCCTAGTAATGCGGATAAGGGCAGTACAACCGCTTTGTCGGGCCAGCTCATTTTTGCTGGAGGGGTTGCTTTTTCTAAAACAATCAATGCAGCTGGGGTAGTAGTAGCCGCCATTTTTGTTTCAATACTCATTTTATTAAATTGTTCTAATTGGCTTAAGAGTGCTGCCATTTTTGTTTTGGTTAGCGCATCATTATCTGTGGTGGTTAATGCTAAAGCATTGTATTGATTGGATATTTCTGCAATACTGCTATCTAATTGTACGCCTATTTTTTCATATTGTTTTTTCCAAATGCTTTGCATTTTCACTGCTGTTTGTTCGGCCATAAAATTCACAACAGTTGCTGCAGTGTCTTTACTTTGATGGGCAAAGGAAATTTCTAATTCATTGTTGACGGTTTTTACAAGTGCCAAGTCTTTTTTAAATTTCCGAATGGTTTTGTACATCCTCATCCCCGGATCTTGTTCTTTAATTTGATAATAGTTGACTAAATCAAAAGCATGTATCACTTGCTTAAGACTGGTATCCATACTCGCCATGCTCATCAATCGGTCTAAATCGTCTCCAGAACCAAAAAACGAATAGAGCTGTTGTATTTCATCGTTAAATAAACGCGCTTTATCTGCCAATACTGCATTGCCTGGTAAGAGCTTAGTGGTAGCAGTATATTTGGGGGTAATTAAGAATACAGCCGCTGCCGCAATTGCAACAGATGCTATTGTAAAAACTGCAATGAATTTCCAACGATTTAAAACGACCATGGTTAGTTCAGTGATATTAAAATTATTCATACCAATTTTTTTAGAGTGGGCTTACCACTACATTTCTATCTAAACTTTCTTCTAATGAAATAAAGGTCTCTGTTCTCTCAATTCCTTTTATTTTTTGTAATTCGTCGTGTAATACAAAACGCAATTCTTGAATGTCTTTGCAAACGATTTCTGCAAACATGCTGTAATTACCAGTGGTATAATTGAGCCGAACAATTTGTTTTATTTTTTTCAACTCTTTTGCAACGGAATCATACAAGGAGCTTTTTTCAAGAAAAATACCAATGAAAGCAATGACATCATAGCCCAGTAATTTTAGGTCTACCGATAATCTTTTACCTTTCACTACTTTTAGTTCTTCTAATTTCTTAATCCGAACATGGATGGTGCCTCCTGAAACAAATAATTTCTTACCCAAATCGGCGTATGAAATCTCTGCATCTTCCATCATTTCTTGGATTATTTGAAAATCGAGTTTGTCAAGATTTAATTTATTAGGCATTTTTGTTCTTTTATTTTAATATTATTCAAATATATACAGTAATTATTGAATAATATCTATAATTTATTAATTTTGTTTGAAAATTCACTAATTAAACAAAGTTTATCTTAATTTTGATTTATCAAAGTAACAAATTAGTTCTTTTTTACTGTGGGGTGATGAAACTTTTGGCAGACATGCCCTCTTGTCTCGGGGGTGAGGATAACAGGATAAACGTAGCATAGAGCCGCAAGGATAGCAATATCTGAGCGACCGGGGTCGACCACCGAACTTTGTACTACAGCTAACTGCCTCGTGGAGGTTCGATCCCTCCCCCTACAGCTTTTAAAAGCTCCGAATTATTCGGGGCTTTTTTTGTTTAAGATTAATGCTACTTCAGTTTTATTAGTGTCTGGTGGTATCACTAATGATTAAGTTGTCATCTGGATTTCTCAAAAGAATACTTTTTTCATCAAGTAGATTCTTAAGCTTTTGATCAGTCATTTCATCTAAAAACTGATTTTTCAATCTGAACACTTGGGTGTCATTATTGGCTTTGTGCCATTTAACAATTTTGCATTTACAACTTGCATTTTCAAGTGTGTTTAATACTTCTTCAACCCTACCTCCACTGCCTTGCTTTATATACACTTCCCTAATGCCAATGATGCTGTTTTTTTCAGCAATATCAAAACTCCAAGAAGCAGATATCACATTCTTAAATTGTCCTTTGTCATTTAACTTCATCAGCGAATGACGGGGAGACTCTATTTTGCCTTCTTTATTTCTTATATAAGAATGAATAGATACTAGCCAAGGAGATTCAAACTGCATATATCCATCATGAACAAAACTGGCACCATATCGGGTAAATAAAAAATAGCCGTCTTTGTACTTTATGTCCATGATATTTGGAACTACCAAATGGTATCGATTTGGATCAGTTGCCCTTGCTTGCGGTGAACCGGTATAGCAAAGCCAAATTCCCTCTAGGCTATCTATTTCAGCCTGGGTTACTTTATAAGGCAAAATCTTTAAATCATGGTTAAGCGTTACCATTTCCTTTCGAGCTGTTCTCCATTGAACACCAGTGTAAGTAGACAAAAACGCAAGTATAAAAAATAGGAGAAGTAGAATATAGTTATTACTTGTTTTTTTGGAGGGTATATGAATTTCGGGATAACCATTTTCTTCTAAAACCGAGTTAATAGCATCATCTTTTTGAATAAGATTCTCATCAACTGGATTTGTTTCAAACCTTTTTCTACCCATTCCATATAAGTAGATATAACATGCATCTACCAGAAAAGACCTTGGTTTAGATACGATTTGGTTAAAATAAGCATCTTTTATTTGGTTACCAGTAATATCGTATTTCCGAAAAGGATATTCTAAGTTTCTTGGATTCGCATTGGATTCATAAACCTCATGACCCAAAGTTTCAGCTGTTTCAGGAAGTTGATTAGTTATTTCACTTAATATTTTTGCAATCGGTTCATAGTTTTTTCGGTTAGAGTTCTTAATAATACACTCCCCTGACTCCTTTTCATATTTTTCTCTGTATTTCTAATGCTTGTAAACTATTTCTGACGTGCCGGTGAATATTTTCATATATTATTAAATTTGTATCGTTTTTTTGATTCCAGAAATGGAAAATCCTGATCCAGAAAGTTCAAGTTAAATATAGAATTTATTTATTAATGAGGAGGGTTCCATGTAGGCTTTTTTTAATCTTATTTTTCCGAATAGATTGTTTATCACATTTTTTAAACTACAAAATGCCCTTTGCTATGCCTAAGAAAATAAACCTAAAGCTTAAACTGCTTTTATTTTTAATGACAATGATTGGAATTTCCTATCATTCATTTGGTCAAGATAAAAAAATAACTGGCGCTGTTTTAGATGAAAACAATAACCCAATGAAAGGGGCAAACGTTTCAGTTAAAGAAACCAAGATTCTTACTTCTACTGATGCAAACGGACGATTTATCATTAGCGCTCCTCAAGGGAAAAACGTCCTTCAAATTAGTTTTGTTGGCTATGAAACGGACGAATTCTTGATTGGAGCTGAAAACAATATTACTATTAACTTAAAACCATCTGCAACTACGCTAAATAATGTGGTGGTTAATGCATTGGGTTTTGAAACGAAAAAGGATAAGTTGGGTTATGCCACCAATAGAATTGGTTCTGAAGCGATCACCAATTCAGGTGAATCAGGACTTATTCAGGCATTAGCAGGAAAATCATCCGGTATTCGAGTATCTCGCTCTAATGGAGATCCTGGGAGTGGATCACAAATTCTTATTCGTGGTCAAAGTACCATCACCAGAAGCACAGATCCTTTGATTGTATTAGATGGCGTTCCAGTTAGTGGAGATGCTAGAGGAGAAACAGCTGGTGGCCAAATTCAGCAGCAAAGCAGACTAAATGATATCAATATGGATGATATCGCCAATGTTCAAGTTTTAAAAGGAGCTTCAGCAGCGGCACTTTGGGGTACCCGTGCAGCGAATGGTGTTATTGTAATCACTACTAAAAAAGGTAGTGGTGGGAATAAACCCACAGTTAACTTTCGTTCGACTATCTCATTTGATGAAGTCAGTGCTTTTTATGACTTACAATCTACTTATGGACAAGGCAATAATGGAATTTGGGCAGCTAATGCCATACGTACATGGGGTGATAAAATTGCTACTAGAGCAGGAGGTGATGATGTATTGAATACAGCTGGAGCCTATTTTGTGGGTAATACTGGTAGAACAATCTATCCAATCACAACTAAGAACTCTAAAGCAACATTTAATAACAAGAATTATAATGATGTTTTCAGAACAGGACAATACTTAGATAATGCCATCAGTATTAGTGGTGGAGATAATAAATCTAACTATTTTGTAAGTCTTAGCGATCTTAATCAAAAAGGGGTAGCTCGAGCTGGTAGTGATTATAGAAGAACCACATTTAGGGTAAATGTTGGACGCGAAATAAACAAATGGTTGAATATTTCAAATAAAAGTGCATATACTTTAACCAGTTCAAATCGCTTACAAGGTGGCATCAATAATGCAGGTTTACTCATTGGGCTGCTTAGAACACCCGCAGATTTTGATAACTCAGACTTTATTGGACAATACTATTCAGCACCTGGAGGCGCGTTTATTCCAAGCAGACATCGCTCCTACAGAAATGGTTTAGGTTCATCCACCAATCCTGGTTTTAATAATCCATTATGGGTAATCAATCAATTGCAAAACAATACCCTAGTTAATAGATTTATCAATTCTACAGAATTAAATATCAAACCTGTAAAATGGTTTACCCTTACAACAAGAGCAGGGATTGATTATTTTACTGATCAGCAAAGAAATTATTTTCCTTATTTCACTGCAAACTGGAATGCAGGCCAATACAACCGGGAAGAATATGCTGAAACACAATTCAACCTTGATATAATAGGAAGAGCAGAACACGATTTCACTGATAAATTTTCAGGTAATTTATTGATGGGGTTTAATTACAATCTTTTAAAAACGTCAACAATAGGTGCTCAATCACAAAATTTTATTTTGCAAAATGGTCCACAAGATTTGAACAATGCAACACCCGCAAATATTTCCACTACCGACAGATTTCTAAAGCGTATTACCAATGCAGGGTATAGCAGTATTGGACTGGCATGGGATGATCAGTTATTTGTAAATGCAACTGGTCGTGTTGAAGCAGCTTCTTCATTTGGATCTTTAGCAGCGAATACATTTTTCTATCCTTCGGCAGATATAGCATGGCAATTTACAAAGATGAAAAGCCTTGAATCTGTTAATTGGTTGTCTTTTGGTAAACTAAGAGCTTCGTTTGGTATAGTAGGTGTTCAGCCCGCGTCTTATAATACCTTCACTAATTACACAACAAGAACTTGGGGCGATGGACTTGGTGGAGCACTTGACCCAGCATTATATGGAACTGGATCTTATTTACAAAATGATGATAGAGGTAACCAATATTTGAAACCAGAAAGAAAACAGGAATTAGAATTTGGAACCGATTTACGTTTCTTTAATAATAAAGTTTCATTGGGCTTTACGATTTATAAAAACGAAACAAAAGACGCATTGATTTCGGTAACCCAATCTCCTGCAACTGGTTTTAATACCATCTATGCTAATGCAGGAACAATTGAAAATAAAGGTATTGAAATTGATTTGGGTTATAATGTATTTAAGAAAAAAGACTGGTCATTAGATCTGAATCTAAACTGGACTCGCAATAGAAACCTAGTAACATATCTAGCTAACACCGGTTCTATTAACTTAGGAGGCAGCAACGGTATATCATCAAGAGCAGTTGAAGGATATGCTTTGGGCGCTTTATTTTCAAACAAATTTCAACGTGACGTAAGTGGCAAATATAGTCTTGATGCAAATGGCTTTCCAATCTTAGATCCAGTAGCTGGAGTAATTGGAGATCCCAACCCAGACTGGAGAGGAGCATTTGGGTTTAATCTTAAGTATAAAAATTTTTACCTGAACGGGCTATTTGAACATTCAGAAGGTGGAGATGTGGTTAATGGAACAGAAGCAGTTTTACTTGACTATGGAACTTCTGCTGCTACAGGATTTGAAAGAACAAGTGACGCTCCTTTAAAAACCTACAGAGGAACTACCATTGCTGCTGGCACACCATTCAGAGGCAATATTCATGATTTTGGCGGAGGTAAAGTAGCGCTTGATCAAAGTTGGTATACAGGTCCAGGCGGATTTTTTGGAAATATCGGGGAACAATTTGTAGAGGACGCAACTTGGACAAGAATTAGAGAAATAAGTGTTGGAGTAAATCTTAAAAACAAATGGTTAAATAAAAAAATTGGTGTTAATTCTATCGAACTTGAATTGAGTGGCAGAAATCTATTATTAATTAGTAAAGTAAACGGATACGATCCTGATGCAAACAATTCTGGTACCACATCAGGTAGGGGTGTTGTTTATTTTGTAAATCCACCTACACGTTCATTTCTTGCTACAATTAAACTTAATTTCTAACCAACCCAAACTAATGATCATGAAAAAATATATTATCAGCTCTTGTTTATTCATTCTATTGCTGAGCTCTTGCAAGAAAATAGTAGAAGGAATCAATATAGATCCTAATAACCCAATTGATGCAGATGCAAATACGATGCTTACCAGCATTATGGTAGGTAATATGAGCATACAAGAAGGAGACTTAGCACGGTATGCAGGTATGTGGTCTGGACATTTCAGATGATATACCCAACAATATGATAGCTATCATCAATATGCTGTTATTACCCGCAATTTTGATGCAGCATGGCAAAGAATCTATTCTGGTGTTTTTAAAAATATCAAAATTCTTAAAGAGAAATCGATTGCTGTAAATAACCGACGAATGCTTGGTGTTGCACAGGTAATTGAAGCCAATTTAATGGGAACAACTGCAGCACTTTGGGGAGATATTCCATATAGTGAAGGGGCCGATGATCGATTCCCCAATCCGAAATTTGACGGGCAAGCTGCTGTTTATGCATCTTTGCAAACCTTGCTAGACAGTGCTATTGTTAATCTTAATTCAGCTGCTTTCGTAAGCTTTGCAGCTCAAGACATTCATTTTGCCGGGAATATGACACGCTGGATTCAAACAGCCAACACACTTAAAGCACGTTATTATTTGCATGTGAAAGATTATGCAAGGGCATTAACTTCGGCTCAAAATGGCATCAGTTCACAGGCTAATAATTTTTTAGCACCTCATAACAATACAAATAGAGGTGCAAATAATCTTTATTACCAATTTTTAGCATTGGACAGACCTAACTGGATTGATGCTACTGGTATGTATGGTGTAAATCTAATTAATCCAACAGGCAATCGTTATAGAGGAAATGCAAAAACCAATGAACGTGCCCGTTATAATTATTTCTACAACAGTGCTACAAATTTGAATTTTAGTGCAACTGGTACCGGATTTTTTAATCACAGTACTTCTTTCCCTTTGGCTACTTATGCTGAGAACCTTTTGATACTTGCAGAGGCAGATACAAGAGTGAATGGATTTGCTGCAGGCTTAACAAGATTGAATACCTATAGGGCTTACATGAATACAGGTGCATATATCAGCATTGCTTATTTAACTACTGGTAACTGGAGATACGATCCGTATGTTGCAGCGGATTTTTTAGCCGGTGGAATAGAAAACACTGGCACTGCACCTTTAGCACAGAACAGGGCTTTACTTCGTGAAATCATGGAAGAACGTTATGTAACATTTATAGGCCAGATAGAAGGGTTTAATGATATCAGAAGAATATTTGTGGAAACTGATATTAAAATTCCAGTTCCTTTGAATTTTGGTAGTCAATATCCACAAAGATTTATCATACCTCAAGTGGAGATTGATAGGAATACATCAACACCTAATCCTATTCCTACGCTATTTGCTGTAACGCCTGTTAACAGATAAAAGAAACAATAATGAAAAAAATTATATTCATATTTGCTTCCGCTTTATTCACTTTTACTTCTTTTGCGCAAAGAGAAGTAAAACTTTATAAAGGAAGACCCCCTGGTAATTTGGATGACAGCAATAAGGAAGTGCATGTGAAAACTGAACGTGGCAGATTAGATAGTGTTACCATTCCTTCAATTGCCGTATTTATTCCAGAAAAATTAGACTCAAGTAAAACATCAGTAATCATTTGCCCTGGAGGTGGGTATCGTTATCTTTCCATTTTTGATGCAGGATATCAATTGGCCAGAGAATTAAATAAAGTTGGGATAGTTGCTATCGTTTTGAAATACCGCACACAAATAGAAGGGTTTTATCAAGACTTTTCAAAAGTACCTTTTAATGATTTTGATAAAGCAATTGAAATTATTAAAGACAGCGCTGTAGACTGGAAAATAGATATTAATAAAATGGGTATTGTTGGATTTTCTGCAGGCGGACATATTGCTGCTTATAAAACTGTTTTTAATACCCATTTCACTCCTGCTTTTAGTGTTTTAGTTTATCCTGTCATTAGTTTTATGGATGAGTTAACTAGCACTAGAACAGTAACAAGAAAAGTATTAGTGGGAAATAATCCTTCCGATGCACAAAAAAAATCACTTTCTAGTGAGTTGCATGTACATCCAGGTATCAACCCTTGTTTGCTCATACATGCCCAGGATGATGCTGGCGTTTTAGTTCAAAACAGTTTAGTATTTTATGATGCACTTACTAAAGCAAAAGTAAAAGCCCAAATGTTGTTATATCAAGAGGGTGGCCATGGCTTTGCATTGCACAATAAAAAGCAAAATGACTATTGGTTGCCTATGGCATTGAATTGGCTTCGACTCAATAAATTTCTAATCAATAATTGAGTTTTTTAAGAGAATGGCAAGTAAATAACCTACTAAAAAAAATTAACTTGAAATATTTACGTAACCTATATGTGCAGGTCTTAATTGCCATAGTTATTGGTATTATGTTGGGACATTTTTACCCATCATTTGCAACTGAGTTAAAGCCAATGGGGGATGCTTTTATTAAGCTGATTAAAATGATCATTGCTCCTGTAATTTTTTGTACCATCGTTACAGGTATTGCAGGAATGCAGGATACCAAAAAAGTGGGCAGAGTAGGAATAAAAGCAATACTCTATTTTGAAGTAGTGACCACATTTGCACTAATAATTGGGCTTTTTGTAATCAATATTCTTAAGCCAGGTGCGGGCATGAATATAGATCCATCAAGTTTGGATACTAAATCTATTGAGGGATATGTAACTGCTAGCGAAAGTGGAAGTGTTACCGATTTTATTCTTCATATAATTCCAGATAATATAATTAATGCGCTTTCTAATAGTAATCTACTTCAGGTTTTATTTTTTTCTGTATTACTTGGTTTTGCCTTATCTAAAATTGGAGAAAAAGCCAAGCCATTTTTACAAACAGTTCAATCTTTTGAAACGGCACTATTTACAGTTATCAATATGGTAATGAAAGTAGCACCATTGGGTGCTTTGGGTGCTATGAGTTTCACTATTGGTAAATATGGCATTGGATCATTGGCTTTACTTGGTCAGTTGATGATTGCATTTTATATCACTTGTTTTGTTTTTATCATTGGTGTATTGGGTTCAATTTTAAAATATACTGGGTTTAGTATTTTCCGATTGCTTAGTTATTTGAAAGAAGAATTATTAATTGTATTGGGTACTTCTTCTTCTGAAGCAGCATTGCCAAGCCTTATTAAAAAATTAGAGAAGGCAGGTTGTTCAGAACCTGTAGTTGGATTGGTGGTACCAACTGGTTACTCCTTTAATTTGGATGGCACTTCTATTTACCTTACGATGGCTGCAGTTTTCTTGGCACAAGCAACCAATACTCCACTAGATATTAGCCAACAAATTACTTTATTGCTTGTGTTATTACTTACTTCAAAAGGGGCTGCTGGAGTAACTGGGAGTGGCTTTATTACATTAGCTGCAACACTTCCAGTTGTTGGCCATGTTCCTGTAGCTGCCATTGCGTTAATACTCGGGATAGATCGATTTATGAGTGAAGGAAGAGCTCTTACCAATTTCATCGGTAATGCTGTGGCTACAATTGTAATTGCTAAATGGGAAAAAGAAATTGATCTAAAAGTTTACAATGATGTGGTTGAGAACAAAAATTAGTCCATTTAAATAAATGCTATGATCAAAATCAACAATTGTAATTACCCAAAAAATATTTTTAGTGTAATTGTCATTTTAATTGTGTTCATTGGATGTAAAAAAAGTACAGAAGACAATAACAACAGTATTCCAACTAATCCAAATAGCAATACCAGTTCATTTACATTTACTAATCCTGGTTTTCCGCAAAAACCAATCCGTGTTTTTTATCATATACCGGCAAACGGAGACAAAAAGACAATGCCCATACTCTTGTTATTGCACGGAGATCAGCGGAATGCATCTGATTACAGAGATGGAAGCATATCATTGGCCAATAATAAACAGTTTATGGTATTTGCTCCAGAGTTTAGTGAAGCTAGCTTCCCAGATGTAAACTATGCAATTGGTAATGTTTACAGTGATGGTAATAATCCAAGTACTGCATCCATTCAGCCAGAAGCTCAGTGGACATATTCTTATATTGAGCCTTTATTCGATTACATCAAACAATTTACTGGAAGTACAAAAAGCAGCTATAAAATTTTTGGATTTTCAGCGGGTGGACAATTTGTTCATCGTTTTGTAATGTTTAAACCCTCAGCAAGATATGACACGGCTATTGCAGCTAGTAGTGGTTGGTATACAGTTCCCAATCCAACTATTGCCTACCCAAATTTTCCATACGGAATTGCAAATTCACCATTAGCAAATACCACTCCCAGTTCTTACTTTTCCAGAAAGTTAATAATAACTATAGGGCAACTTGATAATAATAATAACGATGCTGCAATCAGACATAATACACAATCTGACGCTCAAGGTTTGAATCGTTTAGATAGGTCATTGTATTTTATACAACAAAGTCAAGCATATTCAACCAGTTTGAGTACCACTTTTAATTGGGAGTACAAAGTAGTAAACAATGCTGGTCATGATTCGCAGTTAATGTTGCAAGCTGCAATCAATCAATTGTTCCAATAATTAATCAAATCAGATAAATGAAATATAAAATAGCTGTAATTCCAGGAGATGGTATTGGACTAGAAGTTATTCCTGCAGCAATTCAATTGTTAGATAAATTAAGCGGAATTTTTGGGTTTGATTTGGAATATCAGCATTACGATTATTCATGTGAATTGTATAAAAAGACGGGTAAAATGATGCCTGAAAGTGGTATTGCCCAACTTGCTCAATCTGATGCAATTTTTTTAGGTGCAGTTGGTTTTCCAGGAGTTCCAGATCATATATCGCTATGGGGTTTATTAATTCCAATACGTCGTGCTTTTCAACAATATATAAATATTCGTCCTGTTCGGTTATTAGAAGGTATTGTATCGCCTTTGAGAAATCCAGGTAAAATTGACTTTTTAATCATTCGTGAAAACAATGAAGGAGAATACTCCAATGTTGGTGGTAAAATTCACGAAGGGACACCTTATGAAGCAGTTATTCAAGAATCGGTTTTCACTAAAATGGGCGTTGACCGAGTAATGAAATATGCTTTTGAATTGGCTGGGAAAAGAGATAAAAAACTTGCTTCAGCAACCAAGTCAAATGGAATTATACATACAATGACATACTGGGATGATCGATTTGAAACAATTGGAAAAGAATTTCCTCACATTGAACAATCCAAATTCCATATTGATATTTTGTGTGCCCAATTTGTACAACATCCCGATTGGTTTGATGTAGTAGTTGCAAGTAATCTCTTTGGAGATATTTTATCTGATTTGGGTCCATCGGTGGTAGGTGGTTTAGGTATTGCACCTGGTGCTAATTTGAACCCAGAAAAAAAATTCCCTAGTATGTTTGAGCCAGTTCATGGTAGCGCTCCTGATATTGCAGGAAAAAATATTGCAAACCCCATCGCCAGTTTTTGGACTGCTCAAATGATGCTTGAACATTTGGGTGAACAAGAAGCAGCCAATCTTTTAATGGATGCAATTGAAAAAACAATCAGAGCTGGAAAGGTATTAACTAGAGATTTAGGAGGTATTTCATCTACTTCAGAAGTTACGGAAGAGGTGTTAAAGAATTTGGGTACTAATGCTTAATTAAAAAAATCCCTTTCAATGAAATATGAAAGGGATTTTTAATTGCATTTATTTCAATCGCATTCTCCAACCTGCGTATAACATACGCCCGTTGATGGGTCCCCATACGAGGGATGCATCAAAATAAGGACTGAATGGATTGGCGGCGGATACAATCACTCCTTGCTGAAAAAAGTTTGTTAGGTTTTCTGCTCCTACATAAAAATCCATTGATTTATTTTTCCCAACCGTCTTGCTAATTTGTGCAGCCATCAAATAAAAATCAGGAGACATGGCTTCTCTTTGAAATTGGATTGGATTGCTTAGGGTAGATTGAATTCGCTTCTGTCCATTATAGGTAATGGTATAATTGAATTTCCAATTATTTCCTGTGGTATAATCCAAGCTTAAAAATGCCCTGTGTTGTGATACAAACGGCTTCTGCAATAATTGATTGCTGTAAGTGGTTTTTACATCAAAAAAGCGATAGGCCAATTTAACTTCTAATTGACTGATTGGTTCCATGCTTAGCTCTGTTTGAAAACTATTGGAATAGGATTTTCCTCTCAAATTATAAAAGCGAATTTCATTGGTGGTTTCTAAATCGGTTACCACTTGATTGGTGAAATCGTTTCTAAAATAGTCGATGGCTAAACTGGCTTTTCTATTGAATAGTCTAAAAGATTGATCAAAACTGATACCCCTGTTCCAAGCAATTTCTGGATCGAGACCATAGGCTTTACCTGATGTAGCACCAATGATATTGAGTTGTCTTGCACTAACCAGTATACCCGTATTTTCTGCAAAAATATTGGCGGTTCTTTGTCCTCTTCCTGCACTAATTCTGAAAATACTTCCTTTAAACGGTTCGTACCTCATATGTAATCTTGGGGTTAAAAAAGCGCCAAATAAATTATTGTTGTCTCCTCTAATACCCGCAACTACACTGAACTTTTCTGATGCGGTATATGTGTACTCAAAGAATGCTCCTGCAACTGTTTCTGTTCTTTTGTAATTGGTGGTGTTAAATAATTCATTGTAATTATCGTGCTGTAAACTTAATCCTGTTCTAAATTTATGATTGGTATTGCCAATAATACTTTGATAAATTAAATTACTATAGAAGCTTTTTTGATTGGCATTGTAAATGGTTTTACCAAAATAGGAGTCTTGGTCATGATTAATTGCTGCAATTTGTAATCCAATACTCTTGTATACTTTTTGCGGAAAAACATATCCAATTTTTGCAAACCCTTCATAACGATTGGTATTGATGCCTAAGCCATAAATGCTATTGGAATTCTGGTGTTGCTTTGGATCAAAACTAGTTTGTCCTCCTGTTTTGTTGTCCTTCATTACTTTAATGCCCATTTGTGCCATCCAGCCTTTTGAATCATTGTATTGGTACCTGTTGACCATGCTGAATTGATTGCCTGTAGGTAAATCTCTGAATCCATCTTTATTAAAATCTATATTGCTATTATTTAAAAAATTATCGTGCAATAACAACCCTGCTGACCATTTTTCGCTCAACTTGGTTTGAAGATTTAAGTTTAAATCGGTCTTCCCAAATTCATTGATATAAATATTGGCTAACAGTCTTTCTCCAACTGCTGGCTTTTTCAATTCAACGTTTATTTGTCCTGCAATGCTTTCAAATCCATTCGCAACAGATCCAACTCCCTTTGTTAATTGAATAGATTCAATCCATGGCCCTGCTATAGAGTTCAGTCCGAGCGGCGTGGCTAATCCCCTTGGCCCAGGTAAATTTTCTACGGTGAGTTGAGTATAGTTGCCGCTTAGGCCCAATAACTGTATTTGTTTTGATCCGGTTACTGCGTCATTATAAGATACATCCACAGATGGATTGGTTTCAAAGCTTTCACTCAAATTACAACATGCTGCTTTCAACAATTCCTTTGCTGTCATGATCTCCGATCGAATAGGACTAATG
>JBKBWE010000295.1:0-3393 GCA_046289145.1 Sediminibacterium sp. | reverse complement strand
GAATAATCACCCTCGGTAAGTCTTACGCATTTACCTTCAATTATATCTATCGCAGGAATAATTTCCATATTATAATTCAATAAAGTTTTTAAGAATTTGTTCCCCTATTAAGGCACTTTTTTCAGGATGAAATTGCACCCCGTAAAAATTACCCTTACGTAATGCCGCACTATATGATATTCCATAATTTGCTGTTGCAATGGTATGTTCACCTGTATTAGCAAAATAACCATGAACAAAATAACAATATGCATTATTTACGATCCCTTTAAATAAGTTAGATTGTAAGTCGAAAATATTATTCCAACCAATTTGTGGTATTTTCAATTGTTCTACTCCTGGTTTAAATTTAGATACTAGCTCATCAAATATTCCTAAACATTGGGTATTGTTTTCTTCACTGAACTTACACATTAATTGCATGCCCAAACATATTCCTAGTACTGGTTGTTTTAATTGAATAATTAATTGGTCCAGCTCTCTCTGTCTTAAGTATTGCATTGCTGTACTCGCTTCACCAACACCAGGAAATATTACTTTATCTGCTTTAAGAATTTCTTCTACATCGTCCGTAACTATAGCATTAACCCCTATTCTCTCTAACGCAAAAAGCACCGATTGAATATTGCCAGCATTGTATTGTATTATTACTGTTCTCACAAAATTTAAATTATGGTCTTACCTTTTTTACAAAAGACGAAATTATTTCACTTAAAGAGGCTTTTTCAGCAAGTGCTTTTATAAAGGCACTACCAATAATAGCTCCCTGAGAATAAGTTGATACTGCATCAAAACTTTCTTTGTCTTTAATTCCAAAGCCAACCATTATTGGGTTTTTTAATTTATAAGACTGAAGCTTTTGAAGGTAAGCGGCAATTTGATTGAAACTGGTTTCTGATCCTGTAGTTGCAGATGAACTAACTGCATACAAAAAACCAGTACTCAAATTATCTAATTTTCTAACCCTTTCTTCAGAAGTTTCAGGTGTAATTAAAAATATAAAATCAAGTCCTGCAGCTTTAATAATTGCTCCATATTCTTTTTCAAATTCATATTCTGGCAAATCAGGTAATATTAAACCGTCAATTCCTGCAGCCGCAGCATCCGTACAAAATCGCTTAAATCCATATTGAAGTACTGGATTCATATAACCCATTAAAACAATTCCTGTTTTGGACAAAGCTGGTTGAGATCTACAAGTCTTTAATTGACTGAACAATAACTCAATACTCATCCCATTAGCAATTGCCATGCTACTACTTTCCTGAATAATTGGGCCATCTGCCAATGGGTCACTATAAGGCATCCCAATTTCAATAATATCAACACCTGCATTTGCCAGTAAATCCATTATCGTTAATGTGCTATCCAAAGTAGGATACCCAGCAGTAAAATAGATATTTAATACCGGTTGATTGGTGGTCGAAAAAATGGATTGAATTCTACTCATAAATTGAAATTAAAGATAGGTTTGAATACTTTTCATATACGTGGCCAAATCTTTGTCACCGCGTCCACTTAAACAAACAACAACTGTATCAGATGGAGTCAAATTTAATTTACCCAACACTGCAAAAGCATGCGCTGTTTCTAGGGCAGGAATAATTCCCTCTGTTTTACTTAAATGAAAGGCTGCATCTAAAGCTTCTTCATCTGTAGCACTAATAAAATAACCTCTCCCACTAGTATATAAATTGGCATGCATTGGACCTATCCCTGGATAATCTAATCCAGCTGAAATACTATGCGGTTCAACTACTTGCCCATCATCTGTTTGCATTAGCAAACTTTTGCTTCCGTGCAGAATACCCTGTTTACCCAATTGTGTGGTAGCTGCGCTCATTCCAGAATACACCCCTTTACCGGCTGCTTCTACAGCAACAATTTTTACGGATGATTTATTTAAGAAATGATAATAGGCACCAGCAGCATTGCTTCCCCCACCAACACATGCAACAATATGTGAAGGTAATTCACTATTGGTCTTTTCCATTAATTGAATTCTAATTTCTTTACTTATCACACTTTGAAACTTGGCTACCATATCCGGATAAGGATGAGGACCTACAACACTCCCAATAATATAATGGGTGTCAATTGGATGATTGATCCAATCTCTGATTGCTTCATTGGTAGCATCTTTTAGGGTTTTACTTCCACTGGTAGCAGGCACTACTTTTGCACCTAACATTTGCATTCTAGCTACATTGGGAGCTTGTCTTTCAATGTCCTTTTCCCCCATATAAACAATACATTCCATACCCTTAAGGGCACAAACAGTTGCAGTTGCAACCCCATGTTGACCAGCGCCCGTTTCAGCAATGATTCTAGTTTTTCCCAATCGCTGAGCCAACAATATTTGACCGATGGTATTATTAATTTTGTGAGCACCAGTATGACACAAGTCTTCGCGTTTCAAATAAATATTAGAATTGAACTCTGCACTTAATCTTTCTGCTTTAAACAATGGCGTAGGACGTCCAACATAATCCTTTAACAATAATTCAAATTCTTGTATAAAGGCAGGTTCAGCCATTATTTTCAAATATTGTTCCTTTAGCTCCGCTACATTTCGCTGCAACATTTCTGGAATATATGCTCCTCCAAATTCTCCATAGTATCCATGCAAATCAGGCACTTGATAATTGACTGCCTCTTTAATCATTTTGAAAAATTTAATTGTAATAAAATAAGCCCCTTACTCTGATCAAGTCTAAATACATACCCACTATAATTGTAATAAATTTTATATTGTCCAATTTGATCAATTGTTTTGTTTGAGTTATAGGTAATGGTATAACCCCCAATTGAAGCTATTTGTTGATTATAATTGTATCTAAAAACTAAATTCCCTACCCTATCAATTCTTCCAGTATAATCATACATAAGAGTAACGTCCCCAATTTTACTTAACCAACCCTCATAATTAAAAGCTAACCCCATTTCACCAATTTGCTGAGGTTGTAGGTTTTTACTAAAAACGATTTCTCCAGAAGCATCAGCATCAATGGTTTGTATTTTGCCTTGATCGTTTATTAAAATAGTTGACTTACCCGCTCCAATCTTATAAGTAGCTTTACCATTGGTAGACAACAATACATTTATTAATTGTTGTGAATACATATTCATTGATACACTAATCAATAAACAAAAAAGAAAATACCGTTTTTTCATATTTTGGTTAGTTCTTGTATAAATGGGTTGATTTTTGACATATCCTTTAATCCAGGGGTTATTTCAAATTGACTATTTACGTCTACTGCAAATAAGTCTTTTGCAACTGGAGTTACTGAAAAGGCTTTTAATGCCTCAATGTCGGCGGGACCTATTCCTCCGCTTAGAAAAAAAGGCTTATTAATATTTAATGATTGCAATATTTCCCAATTGAAGCGC
>JBKBWE010000294.1:0-3431 GCA_046289145.1 Sediminibacterium sp. | reverse complement strand
ATAAATCAAGAGCTGTAACTCTAGAAAATCTACAGAAAAAGTATGGTGAAGAGGAAGGAAAAATTAGATTTGATGAATACAGAAGAAAACAAGCTGAAAGTAATAAATTACCATATTTCATACAAAAATACGGTGAAGAAGAAGGTCTTTTAAGATATTTGAATCTTAATAAATCTAAGGCTGTAACTCTAGAAAATCTACAGAAAAAATATGGCGAAGAAGAAGGTCTTTTAAGATATAAAGAATTTAGAGATAAAACATTAGGCATCGGTTTTATTTCGAAGTCTTCTCAGCTCTTTTTCAAAGAATTTGAAAAAGTATTAGAAAAACATGGTTTTAATACTAATAGTATATTCTATGGTGATAAAACAGGTGAATATGTATTATTCGATTCAACTAGTAAATTGACTTATTTTTATGATTTTGTTTGTTCTAAAAGTAAAAAGATTATAGAATATAATGGAGATTTTTGGCATTGTAATCCAAATTTTTACAATGAAGATTTTTTACACCCTATTATCTTAAAAACTTCTAAGCAAATATGGGAACAGGATAATAGAAAAATTCAATTTGCTGAATCACGGGGATACAATTTGTTTATAATATGGGAAAGTGATTTATACTCTAATAAAGAAGAGGTGTTAACTAAATGTCTGAATTTCTTTATGAACCAATAGAATGTGTGGAATATCTTGGAGAAATTGAACAAGATGTTTATGATATATCAGTAGAAACAAACCATAATTTTTTTGCTAATGACATTTTAGTTCATAATTGTGATACCGATTCGGCGTATGTAAGTCTAAAACGGTTGGTTGAAGCAAAAGCAGGGAATAAAACTCCAGAGGAAAAGATCCGATTTATGGAAAAGTTTTCTCAGGAAGTTTTACAGAGGGTCATCACAAAAGCAACTATGTCTCTTGGTGATTATGTTAATGCATTTTCACCAGAAAAATTACAGATGAAACTTGAAAAGGCTTGTAGTTCATCTGTATTTGTGGCTAAAAAACGGTATGCTTTAAAGGTTCATTCTTCTGAAGGTGTTGTTTATCCCAAACCAAAAATTGCTGTAACTGGACTCGAAATTGTTCGGTCATCGACGCCGGGTGTTGTCAAAGAGGCTTTAAAACAGGCTCTTGAAATTATTATGGAAAAATCCGACGTTGAGCTACGAGCTTATATTAATGAATACAAGGATTCTTTCAAGAAATATAATTTAATGGAAATTGCTTTTCCCAGAGGTGTAAATGGTCTACAGACATATTCTGGGAATCCTATTTATACAAAGGGTTGCCCTATTCATGTCCGTGCTGCTTTATTATATAATCACTATATCAAGAAACAAAAACTAGAATCCAAGTACAAGTTAATCAAGGAAGGCGACAAGATTAGGTTTATCTATCTAAAGATGCCAAATATCATCCGTGAGAATGTTATTGGGTTTCCAGATAAACTCCCAGAGGAGTTTGGGCTAAACGGATATATAGACTATGATCTAATGTTTCAAAAGGCTTTCATTGATCCTCTTCAGAATATTCTGGAAGTTCTTGGGTGGGAACTAGAAGAAAAAACTAGTCTTGAAGACTTCTTTGGTTGATCATTGATAGTTATGGATGAACTATCGTAAAATCAAAATTGTCCCAAACACACAAAAAGGAAAAACTTATGACACTAATTGATCGTCTCAAAAAAGCAGGTTCAGTCAAATATTCTGCTACTCTATCTGAATCAAAATTCTTTAATGAAAAGGACATGATTCCCACCGATGTGCCGATTATCAACATGGCACTTTCGGGCAAGATTGATGGCGGTTTAACTCCTGGGCTTACTTTAATAAGTAAATAAATATTTTTCCATAAATACTCTTGGGTAGCACCCAGCGGCCTTACGGTCTGAACAGCAACTTAACTAACTACTCAGGAGTGTTTATGGATTATATAAAGATTCATG
This sequence comes from Sediminibacterium sp., assembly GCA_046289145.1. Lineage (GTDB taxonomy): Bacteria > Bacteroidota > Bacteroidia > Chitinophagales > Chitinophagaceae > Sediminibacterium. The sequence goes on along the minus strand of JBKBWE010000294.1, from coordinate 1,481 downwards.
ATTCTATAATTTCTAGAGCTAAAAATAGAAATATAGACAAAGACGTATATTATGAAAGACATCACATTAACCCAATATGTGAAGGTGGTGATCCAAATGAAGAAACTGTTCTTCTTACAGCAAAAGAGCACAGAATAGTTCACTTACTACGTTTTAAATTTACTAAAAATTTCTATAATTTTTATGCATATAGATTATTAAAGACTAGCCAAGATAGATTAGAAAATGCAAAAATGGCAGCTAAAGTAAGTCATATAGTTTTAAAAGAAAAAGACTATGACTATTATATTAAAAGACAATCTAAAGCTGGTAAATCTGGTGGTCTAAAATGTAAGAATGAAAAACTCGGGTTCCATTCTTTTACAAAAGAACAATTTCAAGCGAATGGAAGAAAAGTGGGAACTATCCTAGCCGAAAAAAAGATAGGTATGTTTTCTGATGAATTTAGAAAATATAAAAATGATTCGCAAAAAAAGAAAGTTCATACACCGGCTGGTGTTTTCAACTCTCTAACAGAGGCAGCAATATATTATAATGTTGTACCCATGACTGTAACTAATAGAGTCAGAAATTCAGCGGAAAGATTTTCAGAGTGGTATCTTATAGAGGAAAAATAAATGAGTGATTTATTAAAAAAATTAAAGAGTGCTGGTTCTATTAAAACAGCAGAAGTATTATCAAAATCTTCTTTCTTCAATAGTAAAGAAGTTATTAAAACTCAATTACCAATTCTCAATTTGGCTTTTAGTGGTTCATTAGAGGGCGGTATGACACCCGGGCTGACTATATTTGCCGGCCAATCTAAGTCATTCAAGACTTTATTGGGTCTTTATTGTATGAAAGCTTACTTAGATAAGTACCCAGAAGCAATTGCTTTATTATATGATTCCGAATTTGGTATTACACCAGAATATCTAAAATCCAATGATATTGATATTGATCGGGTTCTTCATATTCCTATTGAACATGTAGAACAACTAAAGTTTGATATAGTAAAAAGGCTAGAAGAAGTACAAAAAGGTGATAAAGTTTTTATTATGGTTGATAGCTTAGGTAATCTTGCATCTAAGAAAGAAGTAGAGGATGCTCTAGATGAAAAATCTGTTGCCGACATGTCTCGTGCTAAAGCTATCAGAAGCCTTTTCCGTATTATTACCCCACATCTTACTATGAAAGAATTACCGTGTATTATAATTAACCATGTCTATCAGACCATGGAACTTTATAGTCAAGTTGTTATTCCGGGTGGTACTTCCGTAACCTATGCAGCTAATCAAATTTTTGTTATAACAAAATCACAGGAAAAAGAAGGTACTGACTTAATAGGTTGGAATTTTACTATCAATATCCATAAATCTCGTTATGTCCGTGAAAAGTCAAAATTCCCCTTTACTGTGACATTTGAAGGTGGCATTAATAAATGGTCTGGCTTACTTGATATTGCAATGGATCTAGGATACGTAAAGAAACCAAGCAATGGT
>JBKBWE010000293.1:0-3432 GCA_046289145.1 Sediminibacterium sp. | reverse complement strand
ACCACCTGTTGGAACAAAACTAGCAACACGTCCAGTATAAGTGATAGTACCAGGTATCGTTGCCGTTCCGTTTTTAATAAGGAAGGTTGTATTATTAATTGAACTTGGATCCATGTTCTCACTAAATGTAGCAGTGATTACTTTGTTTAATGGAACATTAAAAGCACCATTTATAGGATCAGTAGAAACTATCAAAGGTCTTATGATATCTAATAAAACACCTGTTCTAAATGTCCAGGTATAGTTACTAGCTAATGCATTGCCTGATGAATCACGAACACCTGTTGTAATTGTTCCTGTGTATAAGGTATTGGGTAATAAATTGACAACTGGCTTAAAACTAACAGTATTTCCTAAGTAGGATACATCTCCCAATACAGGTGTTGTACCATTACTTAAAAGGAATGTAGTTCTATCCATCGTTGCAGGATTCATGACTTTACTAAAGCTTGCAGTAACTACTTTATTCAATACCACATCAGCAGCACCATTCACAGGGCTAGTGGATACTACAATAGGGATAGTACCTGTTGCAAAACTCCAAGTATAATCTGCAGTCATTGAATTACCAGCTAAGTCTTTAGCTGTTTTAACAATTGTAGCTGTATAGACAGTATTTTCTAAAAAAGGAGAAACAGGAGTAAATGTAGCTGTTGAACCACTATAGGTAACTCCACCTGCAATTATATTAACGCCTTGCTTTAATATAAAGCTACTATTCGTTATAGTTGTAGGATTCATGGGTGTACTAAATGTAGCAGAAACATTTTTTATTAATGCAACATTGGCTGCATCATTAATTGGATCTGTTGAAACAACAGTAGGAACAGCACCTGTATTAAATGACCAAACATAATTTTGAATCATCGAACTTTTTAGGTTGTCTTTTGCTCCTGTAGTAATAGTAGCCGTATAAACTGTATTACTCTTTAGCGGCACAGAGGGAGTAAAGCTGGCTGTAGAGCCAGTATAACTTACAGCACCAGAAACCAATACAGTCCCTTCTTGTAACAAGAAAGTACTGTTATTAATTGTAGCTGGATTCATTGGCTCATTAAATGTTGCTGAAATCACTTTAATGGTAGGCACATTAATTGCACCAGCAATAGGGTCTGTTGAAATTACTTCAGGGCAAATAGCAATCGTGCCTGTTTCTTCCACGCCTTTTTTGCAACCCATGCTAAATAGTAATACAACCAACAATAATTTTATTGTGGGACTAAAGAGTGCAATTAGTCTTTTCGGTAAAAATGTAGAAATGCGTTTCATAGTTTGAAAATTAATTACCTCAATATTCAAATTTTTAAAACCAAACTACTTACACAATTGAACTTGTTAATTACAAAAATCACAGATATGTGAAAGATGTAATTAAAACGATGAATAGTATAATGCTTGACTTAAAAAAAATGTCAACCTTGCAAGCATCATCAGAAAAAAAAATATGAAAAAGAACATTTTTATTGTAGCTGTTATTTTATGCGGACTTAGCATATATACTACTACAAATGCTCAATCTTACAAAAACGGTTTAGGTTTAAGATTTGGCGGATTAACTAGTGGATTAACATTGAAGCACTTCACCAATCAAACAACCGCCTTAGAAGGAATAGTTAGTTTAGGCAGACAAAGTGTAATTGTAACTGGTCTATATGAGAAACACGCTCCATTAGGTGGAACAGGTAGTGCGAAATTATTTTATGGATTTGGCGGTCACCTTGGATTTTTCCAAGATGGCGGTAGATATTATTACAATGATAACAGAATTTATACTTCTTCTACAGTTGTAGGCCTTGATGGAATACTAGGATTAGATTTTAAATTAAATAAAGCACCCATCAATATCAGCATGGATATTAAACCATTTGTTGACTTTTTTGGAGGCAACTATTTTTATATGGATGGAGGACTTAGCTTAAGATATACTTTTTAGAAAAACCATTTTATCTTAAACTGCTGGCATCAACTCTTGTGGGAGTTTCTTTTCCACTGATGATTCCTCTAGCACTTAAAGCAATAGATCGGATGATCTGAGTCATATTCGGAATATCGATAGTACTTAGTTCATCCGATGCTTTATGATAGTAAGGATCAACATCAATTTTAGTTGTTGAAATAGTATGCGCTGGCACACCCAATCTTGCTAATGTAGCATTATCTGAACGGTAAAAAAGATTCTGACTGGTATATGGATCAGGATAGAAAGTAAAATTAGTTCCTGCTAAATTTCCTTGCAACAATTTACCCATATCAGTCTTTTCATAGCCTGTTATAAAAGCACTGTTTTTTCCCCACTTGCTTTCACTACCTATCATTTCTATATTGAACATGGCTTTCACATCCAAGGGATTAAATTGCTTGGAGAAATACTGAGAACCAAATCCACCTACTTCCTCTGCAGTAAAAGCAACAAAAATTAACGTGCGATCATTGTTCTTGGTTGCAGCGTAATATTTGGCCAACAGCATCATTGCAGTAGTTCCTGCTGCGTCATCATTAGCTCCATTATAGATAGAATCATTGTTTACCATATTTCTGGTATTAATCCCTAAATGATCGTAGTGACCAGAAAAAATTACATACTCATTCGGCAAAGTTTTGCCTGGAATCATACCAACTACATTGGCTAAAGGCATTTCTTGAATCTCATGTTTCGCATCAATGGTAATGCTTTTGATGGCTGTTTCAGGAGTTAATAAAAACACAACAGATTTATCAGAATAAAACATATTGCCCTTTAATTGAGCCAATCTTCCAAAGTTGTTGGTAAAAGAAGTATCTACTAATACAATAGTATTCTTTGTTAAACCACTGTATTTGCGGGCCTCGCCAAATAAGTTAGCTCCTTTTGCAATCACAGCTACATCATAACCAGACTTTTCGCTAACCTGTAACTCTTTACTGCAAGTAACAGCAATAATTTGTTTGGTATCCAAAGCCGATTCATTCAGCATGCCAGATGCACTGATAAACTTAGGCCTAATCATTGCAAAAGATTGCAAATATTGATTGCTGCCTTTTAAAGGCTGAATACCATAAGATTTAAATTCAGCAGCAATAAATGCAGCTGCTTTATCAATTCCTTTAGTGAAAGTTCTTCTTCCTTCCATTTCATCCGATGCCAATGTACCAACTACTCTTTGCACTTCGGCATCAGTAATAATCGTTTGTAAGTCTTGTGCTTTTACAGCAACCATTGAACCCAACAAACAAAAGGAAACAAAAAACTTTTTCATGATTTTCAATTAAATTATAAACTCATCATTTCTTTAAACTTCACCGTTTGTCTACGGCTCACTTCAATCTTTTCCCCGCCTTTTAAATCGAGAATTAATCCTCCATTAAAATAGGGTTCAATTTTTTCAATCCATCTTAGGTTAATAATATGTTTTCTGTTGGCCCTAAAAAACATTCGATCATCTAAGCGCTCTT
>JBKBWE010000292.1:0-3434 GCA_046289145.1 Sediminibacterium sp. | reverse complement strand
GTATGTTGCTCTGATTCTAGAGTAGCACCTGAACTCATTTTTGACCAAGGTATTGGCGACCTATTTGTAATTAGAACCGCTGGAAATGTGGTAGGTGGACTAGAAATAGGTAGTATTGAATATGCTGTTGAACATTTTAAATGCAAGCTCATCATTGTATTGGGTCATGAGAATTGTGGAGCAATAAATGCTTATATCAATCATGATGAAACACCCGGCCATATAAAAGAAATCATAGATAGTATTACCAAAGAAGCAGAAATTAAAGCAATCCCCAAAAATGACAAAGATCGATTAGACCATTGTGTTATTGCAAATACCATTCATGTGAGTAAACAAATTCAATCACAATCAACACTGATAAATGAAAAAATATCCAATCATGAACTGCAAATTATTGCCAGCAGGTACTGTACGATTTGAATGATTTTAAAGTAAACATCTTAAAATATTAGCCTTGCACTTCCGCTATGTACCACAATAAGTAGCATAAAACCCATCCCCATTATCAGGAGGCGCTTGATATATTTCAATACTAGGCATTATTTCATATGGCGTTTGTAATACTTTTAGAAATGCATTAAAGGAAGTTAAATCTCCATTAAATGCTACTGAATCCAATACTTTTTCAACCCAATGATTTCTAGGAATCACCAAAGGGTTTTGTATTTGCATCAATTCCTTAGCTTGTGAAAGACTACTCCCCTGCTTAGTCAATAAAGCTTCTCGCTTTTGCAGCCACTCGCTAAAAAATGAACCAGCATAAATCCCTTCAGGAAACAGAACAGATTGAACTTGCAAAAATGTATTGGTATAATCCGCTCCATTTTCTTTCATCCAATTCAATAATTCTTTAATTAAATCGACCACTTCATCAGACATTTGATTTTTTTCAAAACCAATTTTTGCCCCCATCATTGCCGTGTATGCTTGAGTATATGAATCAGGAAACAAATTCAATACTTCCTTGGCCATTTCAACAGCTGCTGATTGATCATCATTAATAATGGGCAATAAAGCATTCGCAAGGCAACTCAAGTTCCAATGTGCAATGCCTGGCTGATTGGCGAAAGCATACCGCCCATTGGTATCTATAGAACTGAAGACTTTTGCAGGATCATATCCATTCATAAACGCGCATGGGCCATAGTCGAATGTTTCCCCTGTAATTGACATATTATCGGTATTCATTACTCCGTGGATAAATCCAACTCGCATCCAGTGAACAATGAGTTGTACTTGCTTAAGTAAAACTTGCTTTAGTAATGCCAATGCAGGGTTAGATGATTCTAATTGTGAAGGATAATGCCTTTCCAAAGTATAGTTGGTGTAAGCCAATAAATCATCCTTTGTTAAGTAATGATTCACAAATTCAAAACTTCCTACTCGAATATGGCTTTGCATTACTCGTGTTAAAACAGCCCCATCTTGGATTTCTTCTCTGTAAACTTTTTCACCGGTTGTAACTACTGCCAAACTTCTAGAACTGGGTATGCCCAAACCATGCATTGCTTCACTAATCAAATATTCTCTCAACATCGCCCTTAATGTGGCCCTCCCATCTCCCCTTCTTGAATAAGGAGTGGGCCCAGATCCCTTCAGTTGAATATCAAATCTTTTAAAATCAGGTGAAATATGCTCTCCCAACAAAATGGCCCTTCCATCTCCCAACATAGTAAAATAGCCAAACTGATGGCCTGCATAAGCTTGGGCCATGGGTGCTGATCCTTCGGTTAATTGATTTCCACTTAAAAGCATAGAAAGCGTTCCATTGCTGTCTTGTACTTGATCTAAATAAAGACCTAGCTGGTTTGCCAATGTTTGATTAAACAACAATAACTGCGGATTTTGAACAGGTGTAGGATTGACCAATTCAAAAAAAGCATTCCCTAAAGAAGTGTAAGATGTATTAAAATTGAAAATAGCACTAGACAATGGAAATTATTTTACATGCAAATTAATTAATCAATGTACCAATACATGGGTTTGTTTAATTACCCCCATCACAAATACCGATTGTACATGCCCAATATTTTCAGCTTGCGACAATTTATTTACGTGAAAATCATAATAAGCATCCATGCTTTCTGCCACTACTTTTAACATGAAATCAAATTCTCCAGATATATTGTAACATTCTATTACTTCATTTAATTCATGCATTCTTTTAATAAATTTTCCACCTGCGGTTTTATCATGTTGTTTTAAAGAGACGTAGCAAATGACCATAAGCCCCTTTTTTACTTTTGTATGATCAACCAAAGTTGCATATTGTTTAATTACGCCTGATTCTTCCATTCTTTTAATTCGCTCATGAACAGGTGTTGTACTCAAATGCACTTGATCGGCAATTTCTTTAACAGTTGCCCTTGCATTTTGCTGTAATACTTTTAATATGGCAATGTCTTTGGTATCTAAAGAAAGTGAAACAGTGGATTCGGCTTTTTTAGTTGGTCTGGGCATGGCATAATGCAATTTTATTCTTAAATATAATCAATATTTAGACATTCATTCTTTATTTATAAATAATTATGTGCTTTTATTCTTTAAAATTAGCTTTGCGCTACAATAAAACACTAATATGTCTACATTAACATCAACAATTGATTTCAGCTTGCCTTACAAAGTAGCTGATATTAGCTTGGCCGATTGGGGTCGCAAAGAAATTCGTTTAGCTGAAGCGGAAATGCCTGGTTTAATGGCTTTACGTGCAGAATATGGCGCTTCTCAGCCTTTGAAAGGTGCAAGAGTAGCTGGTTGTTTACATATGACCATTCAAACTGCTGTTTTAATTGAAACATTAGTTGCATTAGGTGCAGAAGTAAAATGGAGCTCTTGTAATATATTTTCTACACAAGACCAAGCTGCTGCTGCAATAGCTGCTGCTGGAATTGGCGTTTTTGCTTGGAAAGGTCAAACCCAGGAAGAAGCTGATTGGTGTATTGAGCAAACCTTGTTTTTCGGCGGTGCTGATCGTCCATTAAATATGATTTTAGACGACGGTGGAGATTTAACCAATATGGTTTTTGATAAATATCCTGAGTTAATTGCTCATATTAAAGGTTTGTCTGAAGAAACAACTACTGGTGTTCACCGTTTATATGAGCGCATGGCTAAAGGTACTTTACCTATTCCTGCAATTAACGTGAACGATTCAGTTACTAAATCTAAATTCGATAACAAATATGGTTGTCAAGAGTCATTAGTTGATGCAATCCGCAGAGCTACCGACGTAATGATGGCCGGTAAAGTTGCTGTTGTTGGTGGATACGGTGATGTTGGTAAGGGATCTGCCCTTTCTCTTCGTGGAGCAGGCTGTAGAGTAATTGTTACGGAGATTGATCCTATTTGTGCTTTGCAAGCAGCTATGGATGGATTTGAAGTAAAACCAATGGCAGTTGCTGTTACAGAAGCTGATATTGTGGTTACAGCAT
>JBKBWE010000021.1:17049-18294 GCA_046289145.1 Sediminibacterium sp. | reverse complement strand
GCAAAATCATGTAAGGGACCGCCTAAGAAAGGACCAAAAAATAAGTCTACGATGGAAAGTCTTAACATACTTCTCAATAAAATCATATACCATGCTGCCCGCTGCCCGTTTTTTGCAACAACCCTAGAATGCGTAAACCATTTACCGGGTGTTTTGGCAAAAAATAATTCAAAAACACTATAGTATCCAAACATGGTCGGGAAAAAGAACCATCCAAAATGCAGGGGCGTATACCGCCAATAAACAACATAAAAATTATACCACCTGAATAATAGCATAGCTAAAATGGTCAACAATATCGTATCAATAAAAAAATTCAATGAACGTGTGCCGTCGCCAACTTTTAACATAAGTGCCTATTTACAAAGCAAAATTAAGGCAATGATTCCATGCGGCTAACTTTTGTACATTTGCCACTCAAATTTGAATGCAATGAATTTAGTTGAGGAATTACGTTGGAGGGGAATGCTCCAAGATATCATGCCTGGAACAGAAGAGTTATTGAGCAAAGAAATGGTGTCTGGCTATATTGGTTTTGACCCAACATCAGACAGTTTGCATATAGGAAGTTTGGTTCCCATTTTATTGTTGGTTCATTTGCAAAAAGCAGGACATAAACCATACGCATTGGTAGGCGGAGCAACGGGAATGATTGGAGACCCAAGTTTCAAAAGTGAAGAGCGGAATTTATTGAGTGAAGAAACTTTGCAACACAACTTAGCTGGCATCAAAAAACAACTAAGTAAATTTTTAGACTTTACAGGTGATGCCCCTAATAAAGCGGAGATGGTGAACAACTATGATTGGTTTAAAGATTTTAGGTTTTTACACTTTATTAGAGATGTAGGCAAGCATATTACGGTGAACTACATGATGAGTAAAGACAGTGTTCGTAAGCGGCTAGATGGCAATACAGGCATGAGTTTTACAGAGTTTACCTACCAATTGATTCAAGGATATGACTTCTACTGGTTGTACCAAAACAAAAATTGCAAATTGCAAATGGGTGGTAGTGACCAATGGGGGAATATTGTTACGGGGACAGAAATCATCCGAAGAAAAGCAGGCGGGGAAGCATTTGCTTTTACTTGTCCATTGCTAACTAAAGCAGATGGTGGAAAATTCGGAAAAACAGAAAGAGGAAATGTATGGTTGGATCCAGAAAAAACATCTCCTTATCAGTTTTATCAATTTTGGTTAAATGCCAGTGATGAAGACGCCACTAAGTGGATTAAAATCTTTACC
>JBKBWE010000021.1:2126-17039 GCA_046289145.1 Sediminibacterium sp. | reverse complement strand
AAATGCATTGGATAGAATTGATCAATTAATTGCAGACCATGCAAATGCCCCACATGCAAGGGCTTTGCAGAAAAAATTAGCAGAAGAAATTACTTGTTTTGTACACAGCAAGGAAGACTATGAATTTGCAGTAAAAGCATCAGAAATTTTATTCGGAAATGCTTCTACTGAATTATTGAATTCATTGAATGAAAAACAATTATTGCAAGTAATGGAAGGGGTTCCTACTGCAGAAATATCCCGTGCTCAAATAAACGAAGGTTACGATTTGATTAATTTATTGGCAGACGCAGGAATAACGCCGAGCAAAGGTGAAGCAAAAAAATTGTTAGCAGCTGGAGGTGTAGCCATTAATAAAGAAAAATTGACTACAGACAAAACAAAGGTAACTGCCCAAGACTTATTACAAGACAAATATATTTTAGTGCAAAAAGGAAAGAAAAACTATTTCTTATTAAAAGTTATTTAAGGTCTTTTAGTATTTTCCACATAGACTCTGCAACAAACTGATTGCCCTTAGCATTTAAATGCACACGATCTGAAGTCAACAACCCTTTCTCTTCATTGGAAGGGTTGTTTGCTATTAGATAGTTTTGAAAATCGGTTCTTAAATCTACACAAGGCAATTCATTCGTTTTAGCATAGTAGCGCAACCAATTACTGTACATATTTAATTCCCCATCTTGCTCATTTGAATTATCCTTTCTTTCCCCTATTACAGATGGAGTACATACCATTACTTTAATATTTGCAGCTTGAAGTTTTTTTACAATCACATTATAGAACTCGCCAAATTTTACATAATCCGTTCCTGTACCTGCTAAGCGCTTATGCCATATATCATTAATGCCAACATAAATCACTACAATATCTGGATGCTTACTCAATACATCTTTTTCTAAACGCAGGTATAAATCTGTCACTTTATTACCACTGATTCCAGCACCCACCAATTCAAATTCTTCGGATTTATTTTCTGCTTTAATTAAGTCTTCCATTAAACGAATATACCCGCCGTTACCTGCTCCCATTTGAGTTATGGAATCTCCAAAAAAAATGACTTTCTTCTTTTTATTCAATGTGAATCCCATTAATATAATTGAAGTAATAAACAGCGATAAAGTAATCCATTTTTTCATGGTGATAATTTTGTACAATTTAATTGAACTGTGCGGAACCTACTAATAAATATCAGTCATTACAGGAGTGGTATGTTCTCCCATCAATTCTACAAAAGTTCTTTCTTTCACTTTAAACCCATTCCCTTTTGCACAAAAATGAACATGTAAATTTTCTATACTCAACGGATTACCCTCAGGAATATCGGCTAAGTTGCTGTGTTTAACATCATGGCCATCCACTATTATCACTGGACCACTTCCAATCGCTTCCATATTGTTTCCTTGGGTAATTAGCATCCCTGTGTCTTCACCCAATCCAATACCGATACAGGAAGGATTAGCAGACACTGCTTGAGCCAATCTTGCAAATCGACCTCTTTTTTCAAAATGTGAATCAAAAATTACCCCATCCATAAAACCCAATCCGGTCGTAATTTTCACTTCCCCTTTTAAATGCGCACGAGTGGCATTACCTTCATAAATCATGGTACTACTCATAGCCATAGCACCCGCGGAAGTACCTGCTATTACAAAATTTTCTTTCCAATATCTTTCCTGAATAATGTCTAAAAACCGAGTCCCGCCAAAAATTGTGGTCAATCTTAATTGATTACCACCACTAAACATTACACAATTACATTGTTGAATGCGTTCTATGTATTCTGGCTTTTGAGCATCTTCCCTATTTCTAATGTGAATGATATGCACATTGGTACATCCAATTTTACCAAAAGCATCCAAGTAATTTTCGCCGACTTCGTAAGGAATGGTAGAAGCCGTAGTGACTACCTCTATATTGGCGTCTGATCCCCCAGCTTCTGCTACAATTCTTCTTAATATGCCTAATTCAAAAAAATTAAGATTGTTTCTGAAAATTGCCCCTTTCTCTAAATCTGACCCTTTATCTTCTGCGCCACCGATGGCGATTAATTTACCTTTTGGAATTTGCATGCTTTACTATTATCGTTCCACAAAAATAAGCGTTTTGATTTCCCCCTGCTTATACAAAAATTCAATATATTCAATGTTCCCCAAATAATGGTATATGAAAATAGAGGAATTAAAAATATTAAGAGGGCCCAATTATTGGAGCATTCGTCGTACAAAGCTGATTCAAATGAAATTGGATTTGCAAGAAATGGAGCAAAGACCCACCAATACCATTGAAGGATTTGGCGATCGGCTGGCAGCTTTATTTCCCAGCATGTATGCGCATCGTTGTAGTGTAGGACAACCTGGAGGATTTTTTCAACGCGTAGCGGAAGGAACTTGGATGGGGCATGTAATTGAGCATATTGCACTAGAATTACAAACATTGGCTGGAATGAATACCGGATTTGGAAGAACCAGAGGAACCGGCGAGCCAGGAAAATATTTTGTAGTCATCAGTTATTTAGAAGAAGATGCAGGTATATATGCAGCAAAAGCTGCTGTAAAAATAGCCGAAGCATTAACAGAAGGCACTGCTTATGATTTAAGCGAAGACATACAACAGTTAAGAGAAATTAGAGAAGACACTCGCTTAGGACCTTCTACAGGTTGTATTGTTGAAGAAGCGGCCAAAAGAGGTATTCCGCATTTAAGATTGAACAAACATAGTTTGGTTCAATTGGGTTATGGTGTAAATCAAAAAAGAATTCGCGCAACCATTGCTTCTACTACAGGAAATATTGCAGTGGATATTGCTTGCGATAAAGAAGAAACCAAAAATTTATTAGGGGCTGCTGAAATTCCTGTTCCAAGAGGGACTGTTGTTAGAACCATTGCAGGATTAGAAGAAGCGGTTGAAAAATTTGGCTATCCATTAGTAATTAAACCAATTGATGGCAATCACGGAAAGGGTAATACCACTAATATTACTACTTGGGAACAAGCAGAAAAAGCATTTGAAAGTGCTAAATTATATGGCCGCTCTGTGATTGTAGAAAAATTTATTACTGGGTTTGATTTTAGAATTTTAGTGATCAACTATAAATTTATTTGTGCAGCTTTAAGAACTCCTGCATCTGTAGTTGGAGATGGTGTGCATACCATTCAATGGCTAATTGATGAAACCAATAAAGATCCTCGCAGAGGATATGGACACGAGAAAGTATTGACTCAAATTACGGTGGACGATAGTACCATGAAAATGTTGGATGAAAAAGGATATACCCTTGAAACGATTCCACCGGTTGGCGAATTAGTACTATTAAAAACCACCGCTAATTTATCAACAGGAGGAACATCAACAGATGTGACCGACGAAGTACATCCTGAAAATATTGTGATGTGCGAGCGCATCGCGAAAATCATTGGCTTAGATATTTGTGGTATTGATATTATGGCGCAAGATTTAAAAACACCTGTTTCATCAAACGGGGGCGCCATACTAGAAGTGAATGCAGCGCCAGGTTTTAGAATGCATATTGATCCTACAGAAGGCTTGGGTAGAAATGTGGCAGAGCCAGTAATTGATATGCTCTTCCCAGACAGAAGTAATGGAAGAATCCCAATTATTGCCATTACTGGAACCAACGGTAAAACCACCACTACCCGATTAACAGCACATATTTCTAAAACGGCAGGTAAAAAAGTAGGTTATACCACCAGTGATGGCGTATACATACAAAATCAATTATTAATGAAGGGGGATTGTACCGGTCCTATTTCGGCACAGTTTGTTTTGAAGGATCCCACTGTAGATTTTGCCGTATTGGAATGTGCCAGAGGCGGCATCTTAAAAAACGGATTGGCATTTGAACACTGCGATGTAGGCATCGTAACCAATGTTGCCAGCGATCATATAGGCTTAGGCGGCATCAATAGTGTAGAACAAATGGCTCGCGTAAAAGCAGTGGTACCTGAAACTGTGTATCCACATGGCTATGCCGTTTTAAATGCAGAAGATGATTTGGTGTATGCCATGAAGAAAGACCTTAAATGCAATGTGGCGCTGTTTAGTATGGATGAAAACAATCCTCGTATTCAAGAACACTGTAAAAAAGGAGGATTGGCAACCGTATACGAAAATGGATACATCAGTATTTTAAAAGGAACCTGGAAAATAAGGGTCTGCCATGTAAAAGACATCCCTGTTACTTTTGAAGGAAAAGCAGTACACAATATTGCCAATTGCTTACCCAGTGTAATGGCCACTTATTTGTTTAAGAGCATTACCATTGAAGACATTAGAACGGGTTTACAAACTTTTATATCAAGTAGTATTACCACTCCGGGTAGATTGAATTTTTTCCATTTTAAACATTTTACTTTCTTAGCAGATTTTGCGCATAACCCACATGGCCTAAAATTACTCTGCCAGTTTGTTGAGCAATTAGACTACCCTTATAAAGTGGGCGTCATCAGCGGAACGGGAGATAGAAGGGACGAAGATATAAGTGAATTGGGCAGCATATCCGCCGCCTATTTTGACGAAATCATCATACGCTGTGATAAGAATTTAAGGGGAAGAACAGCAGAAGAAATAATTGCTTTATTGCAGGAAGGGGTGAATTCAGTGAACCCAAATATCCCTCAAACTGTTATAGCGAATGAAAATTTGGCACTGGAACATATTTATGCCAATTACAAACCAGGCGCTTTGTATACCATCATGTGTGATGTGGTAGCGGGAGCTTTGGATAAAATTAAAGAATTGAAAGACAGGGAGTCAGCAAGCTAGTGGCAGCCGGGATTTCGAAAGAAAATGAGAAATTTCGAATTAAAAAATTTGGAACAATTGACTCCTAGTCCTATTTTTGCAGCCCGTTCCAAAAGAATGGGTCGGATTGCCTGATAGTATAAGGGTAGTACAACTGATTTTGGTTCAGTATGTCTTGGTTCGAATCCAGGTCGGGCAACAAGAAACCCGCAGCGAAAGCTGCGGGTTTTGTTTTTTAAGCGAGCGTCATGAGCTTGCTCAATGGAGCGAGTGAAAAAACAAAACGAGCGCCGCGTTTAAGCGGTGCGTGGTTTCTTGGGTAATGCAAAGCGGGAAGGATCAGCGAAGCTAATCCATGGCCGAAGGCAATCCAAATCAGCGAAGCTAATCCACATGCCCCCTACACCACTCTATCACAGCAGGATACAAATCTTCAATGCCTTGACCATGAATTTTGTGTTCATACAGATTTAGCAGCTTTTCATAAAACGCTTTAAACTGAATATACTTTCTAGCATTGACCATGCTATTTGCTTTTGACTTCAACGCTACTTCATAAGCCGCTGCATCAAAATGGTCCTTAACATAAAGTAAATACACCGCATGTGTCATGTATTCATTGAATACAGCATAACCACTCCCATACATGGATGCATCACCCCGATCGTCAATCCATTTGCTCCGATTAACACCACCCATGATGGCATTGACTGAAGCTTTATAATGGTCAGTTACTGGATTCACATAGTTATGGTCAATCTCCGTAAAAGCAACACTGGTATATTGCAGCAATTTGCTGGGGAGAATACACCAATGTATCATATTGGTAAGGCGCCGAAATCCAAATCACATTCGTCTTTTGCTGATCCATGGTAAATCGTTGCGTAAAATGAAAACCACCCGACAAAGGACTAACCACAATTTGATATAAATCATATTTTGTAGAAAATCGCGCTTCAAGCCAACGTTGAATTTGAGGTATATTCAATTTTTGCTGCACATTCTGTAATACTGCTGAATAATAAGAGCGTTGGGTTTGATAAAATGCTCTAAAGCCAATAGCTGTACCAAATTGCACAATCTCGTCCTTACTTACACTATTTAAGCCAATCCATAACAATCGCTCAGTTGGCATTTTCTTCTCCTTAATAATTTGATTACCATCAAAAGAAGCATTGTAAGCATTTTGCAATTGGTAAACATAACTCATGGCTGTCTTAGCGAATGACTTGTTTAATTTTTTTACCAGATTATGATCTCGATATTTACCAAATTGATTTATTATCAACTGATAATATGCCGTATTTGAACGGACATTATTAGCATACATTTTCACATTATTGGTAACAATACTTGTGTCGGTTAATGCAATGGCAATTTGCATTAATTCATACACTTCTGGAATACTGTAAACTGCTTTTTCTTCAATAATAACAACTGATTGGTCTTTGCCAGACTGTGCAAAACCAGTGGAGCGTAGCATTTGTATTGTAATTACAGTCAGCAATAGGATTGTTTTCAGGCTGTAAGTATGTTTCATATTGATTATTTTATAAATCAAAATTCGCAAGTAGGTATTTTTAAAATATAAAATTTATCTTACTTGTATAAATTACTTGCTAAAAAGCCAATTGCACTTGAGCATGATTTTTTTGCAGTTGAGCAAGAAACAGCCGAAGAATCTATCGATTGTTTAATATTTGATTATGAAACAAATCTGGAAACAGCTAAAGAATTATCGACTGCACTATTTTTTTATCATTCTAACTATATTCTTTTTTGGCTGGCTAATTGCAACAAAGGATACAGCTAACTGGGAACAAAATCTTTTTACTGCAATACTATATGGAATAGGCATTTCCATGAATGCATATATAATTGAAACAAAACTACTACCCAACCAACTATACCAAAAGCGCAAACAAACTTTTACATTTAGTATCATCGGCTTGATTCTTACCACAGGCGTCATTATGCTCAGCTTACAATTTGCATTTGGTCAATTCAACTATATTTTAAACGTTAAAAATAATGCTCCCATTAGTTTCATACTAAGTTATTTTTTCCCATTGACTTTTGCAGCTACATTCACTACGGTGATTGCCATCTTTAGAAATCAACAGTTGACCATCTTGAATATGGAAAAGATGCACAAAGAAAAACTGCAAACAGAATTAAATTTTTTAAAAGCGCAAATCAATCCGCATTTTTTATTCAACTCGTTAAATAGCGTCTATTTCTTAATTGACAAAGAAAATTCAGTGGCCAGAAACGTATTAATGAAATTCACTGAAATGTTGCGCTATCAATTGTATGATTGCAATGTTAATCGCATCAATATTGAAGATGAAATCAATTTCATTCATAACTATATTTCCTTACAAGAATTGAGAAAGGGTGACAAATACAAAATATCATTTGAAGTAGGTGATAATCTTACTGGATTTAAAATTGCTCCGTTAATCTTAATTACCTTCATAGAAAATGCTTTCAAATATGTTAGCAACAAATCCTCAGGTGAAAATTACATCAAACTTTCATTAACAAAAACAGATGGCATCGTACAGTTTTACTGTTTTAACACTACCGACGAAACCGCTAAACCTGATATCATTGACTATGGCGGCATAGGGGTTGCCAATACAAAACGAAGATTGGATATCTTGTACAATAAACAGTATGATTTGAGCATTCAACAAAATCCTTATGACTATTCCATCCACTTAACATTAAGCCAATTATGATGATGAATGTACTAATTGTAGATGATGAAGCCATTGCCAGAAAAGGCTTACAAGAATATATAGCTGAAATCAGTTTTTTGAACCCCGTTGCTGAAGCAGACAACCCTGTGTTGGCGATGGACATTTTAAAAAAAGAAAAAATAGATCTATTGCTTTGCGATATACAAATGCCTTTATTAGATGGAGTTCAATTTGTAAAACAATTAAAAAGTCCACCATTAGTCATTTTTACCACTGCATACCCCAATTATGCATTGCAAGGTTATGAATTAGATATTGTAGATTATCTACTTAAGCCAATCAGTTTTGACCGATTTTTTAAAGCAGTGTCAAAAGCATATGATGTATATCAACAAAAAAATAGCCAGCTTAATCAACCTATCAACTTAATTAAATCTACAGAACAAGCTTATTGTTTTATTAAAACAGATAAAGGCTTTATCAAAATTTCATATGAAGAAATACTATTTATAGAAGCCATGCACAACTATGTGGTATTTCATACCACCTCTGGCAAACAAATTAGTTATCTCAAATTACAGAACGCTGAAGAAGCGCTTCCTATTGATCAATTCATTAAAATCCACAAAAGTTATATCATTCATACTAAGCATATTCAAAAGATAGTAGGTGACAGTATCTGGATAAACGATGTAGAATTACCCATCAGCAGAAGCAATAAAGAGGAAATTCTTAAAAAAATCATCCAATCATCTTTGATTCAAAGAAAGTCTGATTAACGCATTTTATTAATTCACATACACTTCATCCACAAATACCCAACCCTTGTCTCCCTTTCCTGGATGCCACTTAGGTAAAACGGCAATAGGAACAGCAATCACTTTAATGTATTTTAAACTGATAGGTGCGAAATTAATCTCATACCCTTTTAAATACCCCTTTGAAACTGCAGTGGGTTGTAGCGGAGTTAGACGACCTAATAATTTTAACTGACTCAACTCATTACCTCCCCAAACTTCAATTGATGTTGGTGGCATGATATAACTACCAATATCTATTAAAGTACTCAAGGTCACACTTTTGATATTGACAGTCTTATTAAACAACAACAAGGATTCCATCCGATTCAGTTTGTATCCCAACCATTTGGGGCTTTTAAAATTATTGACTTCGCCCTTAGCTAAATCAATTAATGTGTTTGCTCCGTCTCCCCTATAATTATCATCTGAACGCAAAATATTCACTGCCGAATCGGGCTTAAACTTAGAACTGAAAAAATAGGTTTCGATTGTATTACTGCTTATCCAACCTTTTTTAAAAGCCTTTGCCTTAACTGTAGTGTTACCAGATAATATAATGTCACCTGAAAATTCTTTAGAATGGATGCTATCGGGCTCCGCTCCATCCAATGTGTATCGAATAGAAGCTCCATTAATATAGTGTTTTAGTTTGAGCTTAATAGGTGTAGTGATTACTTGTTCTTCGTTTAACAGTATTGGTGGTGTTAATTTGATAATGGAAGTATCATCAGTAAAACCCTTTTCAATCAAAACAGTTTTCATTTTTTTTTGCAAATCAGCCATATCATTAACTGAAATTTTCGTATTCCAGATATACAGTTTAGACAGATTTTTTAAAGAAGCCAATAGCAATAAATCCTTCTTTTCAATTGGAGTACCTGAAAGCGATAATTGTTGTAATGATGCCAGCTTACTCAATTGGTCTAAGTTTTTTCCAGTTATTTGAGTAAAAGAAAGATTTAGCTTTTGAAGATTGCTGAACTGAGCAATAGTACTTAGTGCATCATCTTTAAGGGGCATTTTATTTATATTCAAACTCACCACTTGGGTTTTTATTTCAAGCAATTCATTTAATTGACTTAAAGAAAAAGCAGCAGGGCTAAAAAAATCAACTTGTAAAGCAGGCGAACCTTTTGACAATGGACTAATTACTCTATAATCGGTATTCAATTTTTTTAAAGATGCCGCAGAAGCGGGTTCAAAATCAAATACATCAATGGCTGATTTAGAAAATTTCTCTTTCCCAATGATCCGCAATTCATCATCAGCAGATAAGTCGATTAGTTTGGTTTTAAAATTAGCACCCTTTCTAATCCATGCTTCTAGAATTTGAATCTCCATATCTGTTAGCTGTGGTTTGCCGATGGGTGGCATATGCTTTTTATTTTCTAAAGGCAAATGAACCCTACCCATTAACAATCCCAAATCCGTAGCAGCACTATCCCAAAGCTTCCCATTCTTTCCTCCTTTTAGCAGCAAAGCTTCCGTATCCATTCTTAATTCCCCTTTCGATTTTTTATCATTATGGCAACTATAGCATTTGGTTTGCAAAATGGGTTGGACCAAATGGGTATATATTTCAGCTTCCGATAATAATACCGGTTGTTTAGCTGAAACAGCTTCGATAGGCGCCAATAAAAAATTGGGACCATGGGTAATTGTTCCACCCTGATGACCAGTGAATAGAATAATGCCTGCGCTTAAGCCAGCTATTGAATAATGTAGCCAAGTATTTTTTTGTATCCGTTCGTTGTTTGCATACCACAGAGTGGTGATGATTGCAATAGCTACTCCTGACCATTTATGCAATTGTAATACATCAATATCATACCCTTTCTCCTTAGATAAAAACAAGCCCATTAATGCAGTAATACTAGCGGCAAATGCGGAAATTAGCAACAACCAACAATCAATATTGACTATCCAATCATTCCCTACTATTTTTTTAACCACTACAAAATGCCAAAAAAGAAATAAGAACACCAAAGTAATGGGGAAATGTAAAAGCAATGGATGCATTCGCCCCATTACTTGCAGCCATGGAGGGATTACTAAACTGTTTTCAAAAACCAATAAAAAAATCAGCAGAATATTGATTCCAAAAACAAGATTGAAAATATTTTTTTGTGCTACACGCATACTAATACACTTTTATTTCGTCTATAAACATCCAAGCATGTGATCCTTTTGCTGGATGCCAATCAGGAATTTTCTTTTTCACAATGATATTAATTAAGAGCTTATTGGTTATTACATTATTCATCGCATTAACCATCTTATAATTACAGTTAGCTCCATTAACTTGAGCTCTTGTTTTAATTAATTCCTTCCCAAAAAACTGGTATGTATCTAATTCCTTATTATACCATTGTATAGATATTTCTTCAGGAAGAAATATCCATGCATTTTCATTTTGCAAAAAATTAAAAAGCAGTTTTTCTACTCGTTCTGATTTCGATAATACCAATTGGATTTGTACTGTATCACAATTATATCCCAGCCAAGTATTTTTACCAATATCTACATTTCCTCCTTTTAAATCAAATAATGCTAGTGGCCCCGCTGCTGCATATTTTGGATTTGGTTCAGTTTGGTGAATCATGGAGATTTTTTTCCCTTCTTTTATAAAAGTGGAAGTGGCTACATCGGATGCCACATAACCATCCCCAAAAACTTTTGCTCTAATAGTAGTTAAGTTATCTCGAACCCAAATTGGCTTTTTGTATACTGGATCAGCAATAGTGGGTGTTTCTTGATTAAGCGTATAATGAATTACAGTGTTGGGATGTGCAAATGCCAATTCTACCCTCGTCTGCTTCGAAAAGAAAATAGAATGATACTTAATTAAGGGTGAACTTAACTGTATACTGTCTTGAGCAAATAAGCTACAAGGCAATAATAAGATTAGGCTATAGATCAATTTAACCATTAGAGTACAGGGGTTAATTTGTATGGATACACATGCCCAGCATTCCACTGAGCTACATATACATTCTCTTCGTCATCAATACAAACATCATGGGGGTATTTAAAAGCTTTTACCGTTTGGTACATATCCGTTAACACTTGTCCTTGATAAGTGGGAGTGCTTCCCGCAAGATTGGATACTACTTTGTTATTCTTATCTAATATGGTTACAAATCCAGATTCTTGTCCTTGACGATTCTGACTCTGTAATACTGCAGCATATAAATAATCTCCTTTAATTACAGGCCTGCATACCCATGCACCAGGCAATGCAATGGTATCAATATATTGCCCATATAAAGTATATCGCTTAAAAGCATTTTCTTCTCTTGATGTAACAATAAGTAATGGATTATTTTTATCCCGATTGTCAAAACAAATGCCGTGTGCATTTTTTAAGTGCTTGGGCTCATTCCCTCTACCACCCCAATGTCTGATATACTCACCCCTCAAATTATATTGAATAATATAATCCTTACCATATCCATCCGCAATATAAATATCGCCATTAGGAGTAATGCAGGTTTCGGTTGGAACAAACTCGGATGTGTTATTGTAAATACCCGCTTCTTTCGGATAATCAATGGTAAGCAATACTTTGCCATCGATGGTTGTTTTTATTACCTGATGCCGATTATTATCTGCAATAAACAAGCAATCTTGTCCATTCTCATTAAATAAAGTCAGCCCATGCGCACCGGGGTAATCGCTTCCCCATGTTGTAACCAGCTTCCCCTTTTTATCATAAATAATCACATTATTCTTTGTCTCATTGGTCAATAAAATAATACGGCCTGATTGATCCTGAACCATTTCATGACAATCCTTTACCGGATAGCGATTAAAATCGAGTTGCCCCCACTTTGTATCAAGCCGATATCGCTTTTGGTTATGCCCAAAAACAATGTCTGTTTTTTTAGCTGCTTCTAAAAGTGATGGGAAGCCTGTTATGCCAGCAGTTAAAATAGTCGATTGAACAAGAAAAGTTTTTCTATTCATACATTAGTTTATGCAATTATTCCATCCACTACTTTACCTGCAACATCAGTTAATCTATATCTTCTTCCTAAGTGTTTGTAAGTAAGCTCCTCATGATTTAACCCCATCAAGTTTAGTACGGTTGCATGAAAATCATTCACATGCACTTTATCTTGAATAATATTATAACCGAAATCATCAGTTTCACCATACACACCTGGCTTAACTCCACCACCAGCCATCCATATAGTGAAACATCTTGGATGATGATCTCTACCATAGTTTTCTTTAGACAAAGCCCCCTGACAATAATTGGTTCTGCCAAATTCACCTCCCCAAATCACCAATGTTTCATCTAGCAAACCTCTTTGTTTTAAATCGGTAATTAATGCCGCACTTGCCTGATCCACATCTTTACACTGACCTTTAATTTCACCGGGCAAATTGTTATGCCCATCCCATCCTTGATGATATAATTGAACAAATCGCACCCCATTTTCAGAAAGCTTCCTAGCCAATAAACAATTGGCTGCATAAGTACCAGGCACCAAACATTCTGGCCCATATAATTTTACAATGCTTTCAGGCTCTTTGCTCATATCTGTTATTTCAGGTACAGCTGTTTGCATTCGAAAAGCCATTTCATATTGCTGAATCTTGGTATTGATTTCGGGGTCTCCAAACTCTTTAAATGACTCAGCATTTAGGGCATTAACTTTATCCAACATTTTTCTGCGATCATCTTTGCTAATGCTTTCAGGATTATTTAAATATAAAACTGGATTATCGCCGCTGCTAAATTGAACCCCCTGATGAATGGAATCTAAAAATCCATTGGTCCACAATTTTGAATAAACCCCTTGGCCATTGCCACTCCCTTTTGAAAGCAATACACAAAATGCCGGCAAGTTTTTATTCTCGCTCCCTAATCCATAGCTCAACCAAGAACCCATACTAGGTCGGTTACCCACTTGAGCACCAGTCTGAAAAAAAGTTAATGCAGGATCATGATTAATGGCTTCTGTGTACATCGATTTTACAATACACAAATCATCTGATACCGCTGCTATATGCGGTAATAATTCGCTGAACCAGGCACCATGTTTGCCATGTTGCTTAAAGTTGAAAACAGTACCAGCTAATGGAAACTTCTTTTGATCGGCCGTCATTCCAGTTAAACGTTGCCCCATTCTAATTGATTCTGGCAAATCCTGGCCAAACATTTCTTGCAATTTGGGTTTATAATCAAACAGATCCAATTGAGAAGGAGCACCATTCTGAAAAAGGTAAATGATTCGTTTTGCTTTAGGGGCAAAATGTGGGAGTCCTGCCATCAATGCTTCTTCATCCGGCTTTCCACTAAATAAATCTGGGATTAACAAGGAACCTAAAGCAACACTCCCAATACCTAAACTGAGCCTAGACAAGAACTTGCGTCTGTTAAAACTTAAACTATGTTCTAATAATTCTTTATTCATGTTTAGCTTTTTGTGATGCACTCTTCTAAATTATAAATAGCATTAATTGTTTTCATTAATGCTGCAAAACCATTCTTTTTTGTTATTGCATTGAAAGAATATTCTCCCACTTTAAGCGTAGCAGATGCATCTAGTTTTCCTTGCTCAAATAAATGAACTTGTTCATTATAATAGGCTGTTAGAATATCCAATTCTTTGGGTGTAGGATTTCTACAAATAATTGTTCTAAATGCTTTTTTATACTTTTCAACAACACTTATATTTTCGGTCATTAAATTTTGAGCAAATACCCTTGATGCTTCTAGTACCATCGGATCATTCATCATGATAAGCGCCTGCAATGGGGTATTTGTTTTAGACCGCTTTACTTCGCATTGATCTCTATTACTTGCATCAAACAAAGTCATACTTGGTGGCGGCAAAGTCAATTTAATAAATGTGTATAAGCCACGTCTATAAAGATTTGGCCCTTTATCTTGCTGATAAGTAGACAATGCACCTCTTCCTGAAGTAGCCCCCTCCCACAAACCTTTTGGCTGATAAGGCTTAACACTGGGGCCTCCGATGGTTTTAACCAATAAACCACTACTGCTCAATACTAAATCTCTAATAAATTCTGCAGACAATCGATTACGAGGTCCCCTTGAATAGTATATATTGTCGGGATCTAGTTTCAACTTTTCTGCATTGGTTTTAACCGATTGGCGATAAGTGGCAGACATTACTATTTTCTTAACCAACTTTTTGATATCCCAACCATTCTCTACAAAATCAACTGCTAACCAATCTAGTAACGCAGGATGCGAAGGCAATTCTCCTTGCATACCAAAATCACCTGCAGTTTTAACAATGCCCTTTCCAAAAAATTCTTGCCATAAATGATTTACAAATACGCGAGCGGTTAAAGGGTTATTTTTATCGATTGTCCACTTTGCTAAACCAATTCTATTCGGCTCAAATTTTTTATTATCAAATTTCATAACAGCAGGAACAGCAGCTGGAGTCAAAGGGTTACCAGTAGGTTGATCATATACCCCTCTATTCAGCAAATAGGTTTTACGAAGCGTATCTTCTGCCATTACTGAAATGGTGATTAACCCAGTATCTTTCTTATTGATGAATGATAAATATTTTTTGATTTCTTCATCAGTCAATTTTAGAATTGGATATTTTGCAGGCTTAGAAATACTCACATCACCTTCGTATCCCTTTTCTTTGGTA
>JBKBWE010000021.1:0-2116 GCA_046289145.1 Sediminibacterium sp. | reverse complement strand
TGCGAAAAGGGATCATACTTGTGATCGTGACACTGTGCACATTCAAGTGTAATGGCCTGAATCCCTTTAGTAAAAGTTTTCGTTTTATCAAACAAATATTCCATTCTATACTCTTCGGGAATGACTCCACCTTCTTCCGTGTACTTGTGATTCCGAAAAAAACCAGTGGCTAAAATTTGTTCTTTGGTAGCATTGGGCAACATATCTCCTGCAAGCTGCCATGTGATGAATTGATCGTAAGGCAAATTTTTATTGAAAGCATGAATCACCCAATCACGCCAAGGCCACTGTGTGCGTATATTATCATCTTGGTATCCATAACTATCTGCATACCGCGCTATATCTAACCAATGAACCGCCATCTTTTCTCCATATTGCGGTGTTTTCATTAAAATATCTACTACTTTTTCATAAGCATTCTCCGATGCATCATTAACAAACTGATCCATTAATTGGAGTGATGGAGGTAGCCCAGTAATATCTAAAGACAACCGCTTTAATAATCTTTCTTTGTCTGCTTCTTCATTTGGTTGGAGTCCAATATTTTCAAGGGCGGATACAACAAAAAAATCAATTTCATTTTTTGCCCAATCGTTATGCTTAATTTTGGGTATAGATTTTTTTTCTGGGTGAATAAACGCCCAATGCTTTTCATATTTCGCACCTTGCTGAATCCATTTTTTTATGAGGGCAATTTCATTTTCAGAAAGGGTCCCTAAATGTGATTCCGGAGAGGGCATTAAGTAAGCAGTATCTTTAGAGATAATCCTTTTATACAATTCTGATTCTTCTGGTTTGCCAGCCACAATTGCAAAAGCACCCTTGGTTTCAGTAAGTGGAGCAAAAGCATGTTCAGCAATATCTAGTCTTAAATTAGCTGCCCGCTTATTGGCATCAGGACCATGACAAGAAAAACATTTATCGGAAAGTATAGGGCGTATATGAAAATTGTAGCTTACCAGATCTGGCAAGTCAGCTTTACTCCCCCCTTCAAAACTAAAACATGATATGAAGCCTGTTATAATAGCAATAAATAGAGCAATAACAATCGAAGTTTTTTTCATACGGGCTTAATCTGCTTTGAAATTATAAAAAAAAGGGCATTTTACACCGATTGATTCCTGCTCAAACAATTATATTTATGAATGAAAATTTGCATACTATTAGCCCTATTATGTATTGCCCAAACATTATTTGCGCAGCCAACCATAATTATTTTAGGGACAACACAGGATGCAGGATCACCACAAATTGGTTGTACTAAAGAATGCTGTAAAGAACTTTTTAAAACTCCTGACCATTCAAGGCAAATCGTATCATTAGGGTTGTATGATCCCAATAAAAAAACCAGTTATTTGTTTGAAGCTACGCCTAATATAAGCGCTCAATTACGTCAACTAAAAATCAATAGCAAATCTTCAAACAATTTACCCAATGGTATTTTTCTTACACACGCACATATAGGGCATTACACAGGATTAATGTTTCTAGGCAAGGAAGCACTTAATGCCAAGGAACTACCCGTGTATGCAATGCCCAAAATGAAAAGTTTTCTAGAACAAAATGGACCATGGAGTCAATTGGTGAATCAACAAAATATGTTGATTCGGCCCCTAAATAATAACCAGCCCATACTATTAAGCGATTCCTTATCGGTTACCCCAATTTTAGTGCCTCATAGAGATGAATATTCTGAAACCGTTGGCTATATCATCAAAGGTCCTTCCAAACAATTGCTGTTCATTCCTGATATTGACAAATGGGAAAAATGGAACCAAGATATCAATGCCCTCATTAGCAAAGTAGACTATGCTTTAATTGATGCAACTTTTTTTGATGCATCGGAAATCAATAATCGCCCCATCAGTGAAATACCCCATCCATTTGTAATAGAAAGCATGAAAAGATTTAAATCCCTGCCTTTGAAAGACAAAAGGAAAATTCATTTCATTCATTTTAATCATACCAACCCGCTACTTAATAGGGAAAGCCCAGCATACAAAAGCGTTTTAGAAGCTGGCTATCATATAGCCAAACAAGGCCATCGCTTTATTTTATAGCTCAGTTTTTACTACACTTATTAAGAAATAATGATATAATTTATTATATTACTAGG
>JBKBWE010000020.1:4749-18332 GCA_046289145.1 Sediminibacterium sp. | reverse complement strand
ACACCCTTATTTGGGATCGGCTTTTTGGTACTCTAAGAAAAGATTACGACCAACAATTTGAAGAGGTAAAAAATAGAACAATTGCCAACTAAGGCGTATTTAAAATTTTATTTCTTTTTATACAAAGGAACAGTGCTGCATGGTTCTCCATACATAATACTCTTCGCAAAAGGCCGCAATATAGAAGTGATTTTTACATAAGCAGAAGCTGGAACAGGATCTTCTCCACAACCTTTTACAACCACTCTTTGATCGGTATATTCAACACCTTTTATAGTATCCAACGCATTTAAAAGCAATTGCTCTTTAACATAAGCTTCAGTACCAAAATAAACGCCTTTAACAAGTGGTGTTAAATAAACAGTCACCAACATATTCGCCCACATAGGAATAATAGCATCTGCACTGCATGTTACAGCAACATAACTATTTCTAAATTTTTCCCAATCTGTTGTCAGTAAAGCGGCTCTAAAATCTTTTTCTTTTAAAATTAAACCCATGAATAAATAGTCTTTTAAATCGAAGACCATTATTTTTTCCTTTGTAAAAAAGGTTTCTAAATCAAGACTAATGATTCCGCTTTCTGCAACTTTATTAACAATAGGTTCCATAATAAGACCTAAAATTAATCAATTGGTTAAATTAAACTTTACGATAGCCGCAAAAAAAAGCCCACTTTTATCAAGTGGGCTTGAAAACGAATGTATTAATGATACTAATAAAAACTAAATCGATAATCTTTAACTGTTGCTGCTTTTCTTAGGGCTTCAACGCTTCGATAAGTAGCCATCTTTCTGTTTTGTATTAAAGCTTGTTTAACGGTTTCGGGTAATGCGTCAGCGGGTTTAGCCGCAATAGTTTCACCCTTTACAGCAAAAACACCTGAATTTCCAGCAATTAATGATGATGTTTTTCCTTGGATAGATTTATTAAATACCGCACCAACAATTTTTGGTTCATTACCTACACCATTAATAAAACCAGAACCAAAACTTAAACTATCTGCTCTTAAAACAGATGTTCCAGAAGATTTAGCTATTTCTTCTAAACTGCTACCTTTCATTTTTGTATCAATGATTAACTTAGCTTTCTTGTCATTTCTGATTATCCCTTCTACTAAAGGTCTAGCTTCATTTGCACCCATCAAGCCTGCTTTATTTATATTAGTAACCATTGCAACTATGATTTGATCACCAACTTCTGTTGGATCAGAAACTGCGCCTTCTTTATTCTCATAAATCCATCTTACTAAAGAACGCGTATTTGCCATGGTACCTACAGTAAAATCGTTTTGTTTGATTTCTGTAGCAGATAAAATTGGTTTAGCCAATTTTGCAGCGTTATCATTAAACTCTTTTGTCCCTTTTGCGATTGATGCAAAACTTGCTGCTGCAGTATTTGCTTCATTCATGGTTTCATTACTACTAATGATAGGTTTTGCTAAATAAGCTATCTTATATGCAGGAGCACGATTCTTTTGACCCAATATTTCAATATAATGGTAACCAAAGTCTGTCTTAACAACACCTTTAGTTCCTACTGGATTATCAAAAGCAAAATCGTTAAATGGAATTACCATTTGACCTTGAGGGAAATAATCATATACACCGCCTTTTTCCTTACTTCCGCCATCATCAGAATATTTTGTAACCAACGAATTAAAATCAGCACCGTTTTTAATAGCCATTTGAATACTGTCTACTAATTTTTTTCCGGTAGAATCGTCTCTAACTTGTTGACCACTCTGTGGATCATTCGTACCAATTAAGATATGTCTTACTGTAACACTATCTGGCCATTGCTTAATTCCAACCATTTTGGCTAATACATAATTATTACCATCTACATAGGGTCCAAATAAACCACCTACAGGTAAACGAATAATTGAATCTTTGTTGGTTACTTGAATTCTAGAACCACCAAAATAGCTATTGTAGAAAGCCAACTCAGTTCCTACTTTACCAAGGAAAGCTGCTGCGTCTGAAGATGCTGCAAATTCAGCTTTTAAATCATTGATTTGAGCAAGGGTTGCTGCTGAATCAGCAGCGGTAGGCGCTGCACTAAATGTTACATATGCAATAGAACGGGTTTCTTCCTCTTTCTTAAATTCATTACTATGCTTTTTTACATAATTGTTTATTTCAGCATCTGTAACTTTAAAACTTGAATCAGGAACTGCTACATATGGATAATAAACATAAGAAGCAGATGCAACTGCATTATTATCAGATTGTTGTTTTTCTACCATCCATTTTGGAACATAAACAGACTGAATTAATAAGTTTTGGTATTTGTTACGTAAGCTATTCTGAATAGTTGGCTCTATATATCCACTATTTATCATTTTAATTTGTTCAGCGTTCTTACTCTTCTTTATTTGAGCAAAAGCACGCTTTGCATCATCTACTTTAAATTCTCCCGTTTTGGGATCAGTGAATTCTTGACGCAAAGGCGAATTATCACCAAATAAAATATCATTCAATTCTTTAGCAGAAACAGTAAGACCCAGTTTTTCAAATTCTTGGTTCAACACAATATTATCTACTTCCATATTGTACACAGTACCAATTAATTGATCACGGGTTGCGCCTTGACCAGCATACATTGCTTCTTGAGATTTTAAACGTTCTTCAAAAGCACCACGCTCAATAGAAGTACCATTAACTTTTGCAATAACGGAACTGTTAGAAAAAGCAGATCCACCACGTCCAGCTCCATCCTGAAGAATAAAAGCAATCAATGCTACAGCAATGATTACAAAAATAATCCAGGTGCCACGGTCACGAATAGTTTGAATTACAGACATAATTAATAATTAATATATAATTTATCCCGCTTCATATACGGGGAGGCAAAAATAAGGGAAAAACAGGTAGAATAAGTTGTGGAAAAATATGCACATTATTCTGTTGGTAACCTCCATTTTTAGGGGAAAAATCATGTTTTAGCCCAAAATATTGTGGAAACAAAAAGAATAAATGAGGAGAAATTATCGAAAAAGAGGGTATTGGTTAAAAAGAAGTAGAACTTATGCCTGTTAATTAACAGTGCAAGAAAAGTGGATTAGAAAAAAATACCAGTGTGAATTCAGTTATACAGTTTTGTGAATAAACCCATTAAAACGAATATAATAAAGTTAAACTACTGTTTAAAAATAAGTGGATAAAGGTGGATAAACTAAGTAAGGTTAACTTTGCACTCTGTGGGTAACTAAGTTATCCCGATATACACACGCATAATAGTAGTAGTTAATTTTATATAAATAATTATTAAATATTATTACTTTGGATATTAACATAGCAAAATCAAATTTCGTAAAAAACGGATTTTTAGATTTGGAAATTGATCCTGAATTGGATCTCTTTGCTGAGATACAAAAACTCAAAAAGGAAAAAAATGCCGTTCTACTTGCACATTACTACCAAGAAACAGATATTCAAGATGTGGCGGATTATATTGGGGATAGTTTGGGCCTTGCACAACAAGCTAAGCAAACCACAGCAGATACAATCGTTTTTGCAGGTGTTCACTTTATGGCGGAAACAGCTAAAATTTTAAATCCTTCTAAAAAAGTTTTACTGCCCGATTTAAAAGCAGGCTGTTCTTTAGCTGATAGTGCTCCAACTGCTTTATTCAAGGCATTTAAAGAAAAACATCCCAATCATGTTGTTGTTTCTTATATCAATTGTACAGCTGATATTAAGGCTTTGAGTGATATAATTTGTACCAGTGGAAACGCAGAAAAAATTATTGAAAGTATCCCATTAGATCAACCCATTTTATTTGCTCCTGATAAAAATTTAGGTGCTTATTTAAGCAAAAAGACAGGTAGAGATATGTTGCTTTGGAATGGTGCCTGTATGGTTCATGAAATTTTTAGTTTAGAAAAAATAGTTAAATTAAAAATTAGACACCCTAAAGCAAAATTGATAGCTCATCCAGAATGTGAAGAAGCTATTTTAAATATTGCAGATTATATTGGCAGTACTACTCAATTATTAAAATATACTCAAACAGATCAAACGCAGGAATACATTGTTGCAACAGAAACAGGTATTCTACACCAAATGCAAATAAATAATCCTTCAAAAACATTTATTCCAGCTCCTCCAGAAACTAACTGTGCATGTAATGATTGTCCTTATATGAAACTCAATACTTTAGAAAAAATATATCTCTGTATGAAGTATGAATTACCGGAAATATTAATGGACGAAAATCTAAGATTACAAGCTTTAAAACCAATGGAAAGAATGATGGACATTAGTAGGGCAGCAGGATTAATCGGGGGGTAAAATAGCATAAATTGGTTTTAACAAAGCTTTCTATTTTGAGGATAAACTTTTCAACGAAAAAGGTATCTAAGCCAAAAATGCCTAATATGAAAAAGAATATCCTCTATATTTTTTTGGTGACAACTGCAATAATAGCATGTAATAAAAATGATCAAACAGTAGTTACCCCAACTATTACTGCTTCTGATAATTCTGCTATTTCTGCATCACTTAATTTACCAACTATTCCTTTTGATTACGTCAATTTGAATTTACCAGCCTATTTTTTTGTAAATGCTGGCGGTGGAGCTCCAACTTCTGTAAACGGAATTGATAATACACCAACTAATAATACTGTTACAAATAATGGGGCTACTCTAGGAAGGGTTTTGTTCTATGATAAAAACCTAAGTGTAAACAAAACCATTTCTTGTGCAAGTTGCCACAATGCTTCTTTTGGATTTAGTGACACTGCTGTATTAAGTAAAGGATTTGCTGGAGGATTAACAGGTAGGCATTCTATGAGCTTAATAAATGCAAAATTTTATCAGCGTGGTAGATTCTTTTGGGATGAACGTGCTGCTACTTTAGAAGAACAAGTATTAATGCCATTTCAAGATCAAACAGAAATGGGTATGACTATCACTACTTTAGTTCAACGCGTTAGAGAACAAGCATTTTATGCACCCTTAATGAATAATGCTTTTGGGGATACTTCAATAAATAGTAATAGAATTGCATTAGCACTTGCACAGTTTGTTAGAAGTATTGTAAGTAGTAATAGTAAGTATGATATTGGTAGAGCACAAACCAATAACCCTGTTGCTAATTTTGCCAATTTTACTGCTGAAGAAAATGAAGGAAAAAGAATATTTATAACACCTGTTCAAAATGGCGGAGCTGGTTGTTTTGGATGTCATACTACTGAAGCATTTGTTTCTGCAAATAATGGACCTCGTAATAATGGATTAGATATTAATACAACCAATGATAATGGAGCAGGTAGAGGAACATTCAAAACACACACATTACGAAATATAGAGCTAAACGCTCCTTATATGCACGACGGAAGATTCCAAACATTAGAACAAGTGGTTGAACATTATAATAGTGGAGTAAAAGCACATCCTAACTTAGATAATGCTTTGAAACAACCGAACGGTTCTCCTTTACAGTTGAATTTAAGCAATGCGCAAAAAGCAGCTTTGGTTGCTTTTATGAAAACATTGACAGACCCAACAATTGCTACCAATACAAAATGGAGTAATCCTTTCAAGTAATTTTTTTTTAATATAAGTTTTACTCCACCCGTTCAAAAAATAAATTCACCATTGCCACTACAAATTTTTTAGCTTTAGCGAAAGCTAATCAATGAAGTACCTGTTTTTTGCATTTGTATGTTGTTGCAATTTTGCTCATGCGCAATCGTATAAAAAAGTTCATAGAAAGGCAATCATGGCAGATTCTCACAATGATTTGCTTACCGCTTCTATTGAAAAAAATGTGTTGATAGACCAAGACTTAAAAGGAAAAACACATTCTGATTTAAATCGGTTTAAAGAAGCAGGTGTAGATGTGCAATTGTTTAGCGTTTGGTGTGATGGAAATAAAATTCAACCTTACGCTTGGGCAAATCGAGAAATAGATACATTGTATGCTGTAGCAAAACGAAATCCACAAAAAATTGAAATTGTACCAAGCTATGATGCTTTAAAAAGAGCGGTTCGTAAAAATAAATTGGCTGCTATGTTTGGTGTTGAAGGTGGCCATATGATTGAAGACGATATTAATAAAATTGACTCATTATATAACAGAGGTGTTCGTTATATGACCCTTACCTGGAATAATTCTACTAGTTGGGCTAGCTCTGCAATGGATGAATCAAAATTAAAAAATGACCCTTCCGCAAAACTAGGGTTGAATAATTTTGGTAAGCAAGTAGTAAATAGAATGAACCAATTAGGTATGATGGTAGACTTAAGCCATGTGGGTGAAAAAACCTTTTGGGACGCTATACAAATTACTACAAAACCTGTTTTAGTGTCTCATAGTAATGCATATACCCTTTGTCCTGTTTTTAGGAATTTGAAAGATGATCAAATAGATGCTGTTGGAAAAAACGGAGGGGTTATTCAATTAAATTTTTATTCTGCATTTATAGATAGCTCATTTAAAAATAGAGAAAAAGTTTTCTTAGAGAATAAACAAACAGAAATAAAACAATTGGTTGCAAATGGAATGCAAAAAGAATATGCTCAAGCAATGGTTGTAGAAAAATATAAAGAAGAATCACTAGCCATTCAACCTCCTATGAGTATGTTATTAGATCACTTAGATTATATAGTAAAAAGAATTGGAGTAGATCACGTTGGTATGGGTTCTGATTTTGATGGTATTAGTGCTAGTCCTAGAGAACTTACCGACGTGACCACCTATCCATTAATTACAAAAGCTTTATTAGAAAAAGGATACAGTAAAAAAGACGTTACTAAAATAATGGGCGGTAATTTATTAAGGGTAATGAAAGCACAACAATCACAATAAAATCTATACAACTATCTTTTATGAGAAAAACTTTACTGACTTCGGTTTTATTATTTATTACTGCAATGCTTACTGCACAGGCCACACAAAAGCCTCCTTTGCATGGAAAAAATTGGATGGCTATAACAGGAAAGCCACTTGCTGCTACTGCAGGGTCAATGGTTTTTCAACAAGGCGGAAACGCTGTTGATGCTGCTTGTGCTATGTTAGCGGCTACCTGTACAATGTGGGATGTGTTGAGTTGGGGTGGTGAAACACAAGCGATTATTTACAGTCCAAAAACAGGAAAAGTTATCGGTATTAATGCACTAGGGGTTGCACCTACAGGAGCTACTCCAGCCTTTTTTAAATCAAAAGGCTATCAGTTTCCTCCAGAATATGGTCCTTTAGCGGCAGTTACTCCCGGCACAGTAGGTGGAATTATCCATATGTTATCAGAATATGGTACCATGAGTTTAAAACAAGTGTTGGCGCCTGCTATGGATTTGGCTGCGGGATATCCTATTGATGCTCAAACAGCCAATAGTATTGAAAGAGGTAAAGAAAGAATTAAACAATGGCCCTATAGTAAAAAAGTATTGTTACCACATTTGGGTCAAAAAAGAGAAGCACCCGAAGCGGGTGAAATATTTGTTCAACAAGATCTCTTGAACACTTTAAAAAAACTAGTTGAAGCAGAACAAACTGCTTTAAAAAATAAAAAAACACGTAAGCAAGCTTTGCAAGCAGCTTATGACCGTTTTTATAAAGGTGATATTGCAGACGAATTTGTAAGAGGAGCGCAAGAACAAGGCGGATTAATCACCAAAGAAGATTTGGCCAACTGGAAAGTAAAAGAAGAAGTTCCATCGATGGTGAATTATAAAGGAATTGATGTGTACAAACTAACTCAATGGACACAAGGTCCGTCTATGTTACAGGCTTTGAATATTGTAGAAAATTTTGACTTAAAGAAAATGGGCTACAACTCGCCTCAATACATTAATACTATTTACCAAAGTATGAGCCTTGCATTTGCAGACAGAGATTTTTACTATGGTGATCCTGCATTTGCTCCAACACCTCAGCCGATGAGTGGTTTATTAAGCAAGGGGTATGCCAAACAAAGGGCAGCTTTAATCAACCCAGAAAAAAATAATGCTTTAATTGCTCCTGGCGATCCTTATCCTTTTGAAGGAAGAGCTAACCCATATACTGAACAACTTAAACAGTGGAATCTAGAAATAGATAGTACAGGTAAAAGAAATTTTGTACCCGCACACGACAGCGCTGTTACCGCTAAAGCCGAATTAGAAGCTTATATGGACCGTCTTTGGAGGGGTACCACAAGTGTTGAAGCTGCAGACAAAGATGGTTGGGTAGTGTCTATTACACCTAGCGGTGGATGGTTACCGGCTACTATTGCCGGAAACACTGGGATTGGAATGAGCCAGCGCATGCAAAGTTTTGTATTAGATTCTGTTATCAACCCATTTAATGTAGTAGCTCCCGGAAAGCGCCCAAGAGTTACCCTAACTCCTTCAATGGCATTAAAAGAGGGAAAACCCTATCTTTCATTTGCAGTTCAAGGTGGAGATACCCAAGACCAAAACCTATTGCAGTTCTTTTTAAATATGGTTGAATTTGGTATGACTGTACAACAAGCTTCAGAAGCAGAAAATATTAATACCAATCAACTTTGGTTATCCTTGGGTGGAACTAAAATGAAAGATAGAAAGCCTAGAGCAGGAGACTTATTGCTTTCTGCCAGAACACCGGAGCCTACTCGTGAAGCACTCAAAAAAATGGGCTACAAGCTTAGTTTTGGTCAGCGCACTAGTGGCCCAATTAACGCCATTTTTATAGATAGAAAGCACAATAGTTTATGGGGTGGATCATCTAATAATGGGGAAGATTATGGTATTGGCTGGTAAATAGCTAAAAAAACAAGCATAAATGTATTAATACGCTGCCAAACTATTTGGTGGCGTATTATTTTTGGTACAATAAACAGAAAACTAAACACGTTAGTAAAAAAATACTAAAAAAATTAGTGTGTATAATTAAAAACCACTAGTTTTACCACCTCATTAATTTTGACCATCTAAAAAGAACAACATGAGTAATGCAGAAAAATTAAAAGCGCTTAAGCTGACCATTGACAAAATTGACAAAGATTTTGGAAAAGGAAGTGTAATGATGATGAATGAAAAAAGCACAGCACCAATGGAAGTAGTGTCTACTGGTTCGCTTGGCTTAGATGCTGCATTAGGCGTGGGTGGTCTTCCTAAAGGTAGAATTGTTGAAATATACGGTCCAGAGTCTTCTGGTAAAACAACAGTGGCTATTCATGTCATTGCAGAAGCTCAAAAAAAGGGCGGAATGTGTGCTATTATTGATGCTGAACATGCTTTTGACAGTGCTTATGCGCAGAAATTGGGTGTTGATGTAGATAACCTTTTGATTTCACAACCTGATTATGGTGAACAAGCATTAGAAATTGCCGATAGGCTTATTTTGTCTGGTGCATTGGATGTAGTTGTTATTGACTCGGTTGCCGCATTAGTACCAAAAGGTGAGCTTGAAGGTGAAATGGGTGATAGTAAAATGGGTTTGCAGGCAAGATTAATGAGCCAAGCATTGAGAAAATTAACGGCAACGATTAACAAAACCAATACCATTTGTATTTTCATTAACCAGCTCAGGGAGAAAATTGGGGTTATGTTCGGAAACCCAGAAACAACCACGGGTGGTAATGCCTTGAAATTCTACGCTTCTGTTCGTTTAGATATCAGAAGAATGACTCAAATTAAAGATGGCGATACAGCAATAGGTAATAGAGTAAAGGTTAAAGTGGTAAAAAATAAAGTAGCTCCTCCTTTCCGCGCAGCTGAATTTGATCTTGTATTTGGAGAAGGTATTAGCAAAGTGGGTGAAATAATTGATATGGGTGTAGAAATGGGTATTGTTCAAAAAAGTGGATCTTGGTTTAGCTATGAAAGCAATAAACTAGGCCAGGGTAGAGAATCGGTGAAAACCTTGTTACACGATAATCCAGAGTTATCCAACGAAATTGAAGCTAAAATCAGGGCTAAGTTAATTGTGGTGGCGGAAACTCCCGCTGAAGCAACAGAACAATAAATCGCTTTTTAGATGGGTTAGTAAATTGCCCTGGTCTGCAAAGGCCGGGGCTTTTGTATTAAATTAATCCCTGTTTAGATAATATTCACCCCTATCTAGTCGTTTATCAAACACTTAGTGGCTCTTTAATGCCCTAATTTTTAATTCATTCGTGCAAATGAACGCAAAGGTACCCAGTTATTCCATCCTGAGCGGCCGTATTCTGCAATGCCTTATTTTATTGGCATGCGTGTTCGGTGGTATTGCGCATGCACAGAAAGGGATTGGATTTGATATAAAACCCTTTAGAAAAGAAGCCATTTTTAGAGATGATGATAAAATTGGCTATAACCTTCGTTTTCGTAATAATACCAAAGAAAAAATCAGGGGAACCATCAAAGCCAAAGTGGTCAACTATAAAGGTGAAGAGGTATTTAACCAAGAAATGGGTTTTACCATGGACGCCAAAAAAGGGTATATGAAAGATTTATACCTAGAAAACGATAAAACAAAGCCAGGATTCTATCAATTACAGTTGATGGTTTCAGCCAATAATTATGTGGATACCCTAAATTTTGGATATGGGGTAGATCCTGAGAAAGTGTATTCAAATGTAAATAGACCTGCTGATTTTGACCAGTTTTGGGATGACGCCAGAAGGGAATTAGTCAATATTGATCCAAAGTTTAGGGTTACCAGAAGGGGTGATCAAAGTACCAGAGACGTAGATGTTTTTTTAGTAGAATTTCAATCGCTCGAGTATCAAACCATAAGAGGTTGGTTATCAGTACCTAAAAGGAAAGGAAAGTTTGCGGTTATTTATGAATTACCGGGTTATTTACAAGATATGCGCCCAGACTCTTTAAGAACAGATATGGCTGTTTTTAGGGTTAACGTTAGGGGGCATGGAAATAGTAAAGACAACACCAATGCCGATTTCAATACATTCAACATAATTAATTTAAATGACCGCAATAAATACATCTATCGAGCTGTTTATATGGATGCATTACGCGGGTTAGATTTTTTGTATAGACACGATTACTTAAAATTAGACCTCAAAAAAGTAATAGTTAAAGGGGAAGGCCAGGGAGCAGTATTGGCTGCAGTAGTTGCATCATTAGACAATAGACCACAAGGCTGCATTATAGAAAGACCCGTTTACACGGACATGCGAACCTTGTTTTTTATGGCAGGCTCACAAAAAGTAATGCCTTGGCCCGTAGCGAATTTTCAGGCCTATATTAAAAATCCAAGAAACCGACTAAACCAGGATGCATTGTTTAAAAACTGGGACTTTTTTGATCCAGTCAATTTTGCACCCAATATTCGTTGTAGGGTTTTGTTTGGGCACAATCAAAAAAACACCATATGCCCACCACAAGCGGCAATTGCTTTATACAATCAAATCAGAATTGATAATAGAAATATATACATGAGTTTAGACGATAATGGAATGGATCATGTTTATTATAGTTATGAAAGTTTTTGGATGAAAAAAATACTCTGAGCAACGTAAAAAAAAATTGATGAAAAAATTATTGAGCCTTATAGTTATTGCATTTGTAGCAAATACTGCGTATGCAGGTTTTCCAATAGGAAGAGGAAAATATTTATTGGTACCATCTTATAATTTATACACAACCAAGGGTTATTGGGATGCTTCGGGCACCTATATTCCATTCTCTAATGGAGGAAGATTTGCCTCTCATTATTTTGGAATTTATGGGGGTATTGGTATTGGAGAGCGATTGGATTTTGTGGGAAATATCTCTTATATCATGCAAAGAAAATTGGAGACGAATTTAGCACAATCCAATTCTAGTTTTGGAGATGCTAGCTTTGGTTTATCTTATTTGTTAAATACGTTTGATTATTCTAAATTTTTAACCGTAACCGGTTCATTAATTGTTCCCCTTTATACCAACGATGCAGCTAAACAACCGTTTACCGGATTTCAGCAAGTAGGAGGAGAAGTAAAATTCACTTATTCAGGATCTAATGGGGAGCGATATTCTAATACCTATTTTGATATCAATTTAGGTGTTCGCCAATACTTTAGCCCAGAAGGGCCTACGCAAATTTTTGGTGATGCATTACTAGGAATTCCACTTGACGAAGACAATAAATTGACCTTTCAACTAGCCAGTACCAAATCTACTAGTACACAAACCGGTTTAGTCTTGAATCCGAACAATTTGTTCTTAAACCGCCAGTTTAATTATTTTAGATTAACAGCAGGGTACGGTAGAAAAATCAGCCAGAAATATCAAATTTTCCTCTCGGTGTTTACAGATGTGAACGGTAGGAATACAGGTAAGGGAGGCGGAGGATCTATTTCCTTAGTTGGCGAATTATAAAAGAACAAAAATTTAATGACAGCAAAACAATATATACCATCGTTAACAGGCGTTAGAGGCTTGGCTTCTATTTTGATTTTTTTTCATCATTTTAATCAAGAAGATTTTACACCGCTATTATTTAGGGTATTAAATGACTTTCATTTTCCCTTATCGATGT
The DNA here is from genome assembly GCA_046289145.1 of Sediminibacterium sp. GTDB lineage: Bacteria > Bacteroidota > Bacteroidia > Chitinophagales > Chitinophagaceae > Sediminibacterium. The sequence continues at coordinate 5,895 of JBKBWE010000020.1, read as the reverse complement.
TTTTTGTTTTAAGTGGTTTTTTAATTTGTTTACGCTATTATGATAATGTAGAATTATCAAGTAAATGGATGCGCAAGTATTTAAAAAATAGAATCGCACGCGTTTATCCCATCTACCTAATTTTAACAATTGTTGTTTTCTTATTTGCTTGGATAGCCAATGATACCAGCATTTACAACGGAAAAAATAGCCCGCTTACTTTATTCATTATGAACATCACATTCCTTAGGGGATTTTTTGACGACATGAAATTTACGGGTATTGCACAAGGATGGTCTTTAACAGTAGAAGAGTGTTTTTATTTTTCTGCACCTATATTTTTTATTTTAATAAAAAGAAGTAAAATATACTTTTTAGTTGCACCGTTGGTTATTACCGCTTTCGGTGTTTTATTGGTATTGATTTTTAGAAATGTAGATTTCTATGGATTTTTTAGTTCATTTAAATTTTTATTTATTTCAACTTTTCTTGGAAGAACCCTTGAGTTTTTTGCGGGAATGGTATTGGCAATGATTATTAGAAAGGCCGATGATTCTGTTAGCAATTTTTCTTTATACACATGGCTTGGAATAATTGGGATTGCATGCACCAACCTAATTATGATTAATCAACCAATCAGCAAAGAAGTGCCATTTGCACTATACCAACCAATTGGTATTTTTACTAATAATGTTTTATTACCTATTGCAATTTCAACCTTCTTTTATGGTTTAATAAAAGAAAACTCTGTAGTTAAATCAATTCTAGGAAGTAAAACAGGAGAACTAGTTGGTAAAAGCTCTTATATACTTTATCTTATTCACCTTGGTTTTATTTCAAGACTAACATCGGACTGGCTGCACAACACAGCGGATGTTTTTTATGCATGGTTAGATAAAAATGAATATTGGTGGCTATCTGAACACTTAAACTATACAGCACTGGTATTGTTTTCTCACCTGCTTATATTAACCCTTATCTCAATTATTTTGTATAAGTTTATAGAAGAGCCTATCAACTTATATATTCGGAAATCAAACTTCTTAGAAAAGAAAAATTAATTATGATTTTCCATCCAAAATATAGCACCCTTCTTAAAGTTACCTTCTTACTTATCACTGGAATGGTATTATGGTGCATTGAAGGAAAGGCACAAAAGGGGAAAGC
>JBKBWE010000020.1:0-4739 GCA_046289145.1 Sediminibacterium sp. | reverse complement strand
CCGTTACGGTCAATATTTTACCCTATAATAAGAAGGCAAGATTCAATAAAAAGTTTCCTGTTAAATACAAAATTCAATTTGTCAATAATTTAAAAGATCCACAAGAGGGTACCTTGGTGTACACGGTTTTGGATAACGCCAATCAAGAGATTTTAGAAAACAGTTTGGACGTAAAAGTAAACGCCAAAAAAACACTAGTTTCTAATTTTGAAGTTCCAATTGTAACAGAAGGAAACTATACCATTAAAATGCGAATTGAACTAACCAATTTCAATAGCAATTATGAAGGTAGTTTTGCTTACATAGGACCACCAAGAAAATCAAAAGATCGTAAACCAGAAATAACGCAAGAACCCATTGTAAACACCCCGCCCCTCAATTGGTCAAAAGATAATTTATCTGGGGTTGCTGGTAGGCAATCATTAAGTGCAGATGAAATAAAAGACGCCCCGGTTACAGAAGAACCTGAGTCAACAGAGGAAGAGGGCGAAATGATCATTAAATTAATACCGTCTAAAAAGGACGGGGTATTTTATGATGGTGAAAAAATAAAATATTCTGTTTCCATTGCCAATAAGTATAAGGTAAGACAGGATGGTACTTTTACTGCTATTGTAGAAACAGAGTTAGGAGAAACGGTTAGTTCAACTCAAGTAAAACTCAAAATTGCAAAAAAAGGTAAAAAGAATTTTCAAATTGAAATTCCTAAACCAAAAAAGGAGGGCGTTTATAATTTGAGAGCAGCAACCAATACTTCTACCTATGATGATACTGCACGATATGCTTTTGGATACGATATTGGTAAAATAAAGACACCCTACTACTTACCCCCAGATTTTGATGAATATTGGCAAACAGCAATGAGCGATTTGGCAAAAGTGGATCCACAATATAAAATTTCAAGGGACGAAGAGCATAGCACCAAATACCATGATGTATACAAAGTAGATATGAAGGGAATAGATGAATTCCCCTTCTATGGTTATTTGTCTATCCCCAAGTTAAAAGGAAAATATCCTGTTATTATTGGTTTTGGTGGATACAAGAAAGAAGTAATGCCTCTTCTTTTTGATGAGTTTATTTCTTTTTCTGTAAACGTAAGGGGCATTGATAAAAAATACGAGAAAGAATTTAATCCCGACAATATTGAGCAGATTATGCTCAAGGTAGAAGATAAGGATGCATATGTTTACAAAGGAATTTACATGGACTGTGTAAGGGCGGTTGAATTTGTTTATGCTCATGGACATATGGGAATGGACCTGAATAGGGTATTGGCTTTTGGTGGAAGCCAGGGAGCTACTATGGGTTTAGTAACAGCTGCATTAATGCCCGATAAAATAAATGCAGTAATTGCGAGCAATCCCGTTTTTGCAGATTGGAAAAACAGTTTTGCGGTGGGAAAAAATAAACGAGAACTAGCTTTTCCTTCTGATGCTATTGTTAGATACTTAAAAGACAATCCCGATTTTACCGAAGAACAAATGCTTGAAACCTTTAATTATTTTGATTTACAAAACTTCATGCCAAAAGTAAAATGTCCGGTGTTGTATGCAGTAGGTTTACAAGATGAATTTATTGCTCCTGGAAGTGCCATTGCGGCGTATAACAAATTGCCTTATGATGCACTTTCAAAAAGTGAGCTATTTATTTTTCCTGACTTAGGACATGAAATTCCCGTTTACCACAATTCATTTATAGGTATTTGGTTTAATGAAAAAGCAGTAAGCAAAAAGAAAAGATAAATAGATGCAAAAGACGAATAACTATATTTTTATACTAATTGCCTGCATGCTGTGCAGCGTCAATTCGGCTTTTGCGGATTATCCTATTGGTAAAAAACGTACCGCTATAACAGGAACCTTTAATTATTTTTATTCATCCAAATATTTTAATGACCAAGGAAAATTGATTAGTAATGCGCCAGGTGATTATTTTCAGGCTAGTTCATATAGTTTGAATATTTCACACGGACTAGGCAGAAGGGTTGATATGTCTGTCACCATCCCATTTGCTTCACAAACATTGGTCAACGGAAATAATTCAGAAACAAAATCTGGTGTAACCGATATAAATCTTGGATTATCTGTTCACTTTCCTTCTATTGATTATAAAAGATATTTTACCATTAGAGGAAGTGTTGGAATACCCGGATATCAAAACAACCAAACTCCCTATTTAGGATATGCTTCTAAGTCGGTTATGTTGGGTGCTAACTATTCATTTACGCCGTATTATAATGGATTCGCTATTTTTGATTTTATTTACGCTAGATTTTTAGACGCTCAAGACGGTCCCAATCAATATAGGGCTGTAATTACAATGGGTAAAATGTATAATAAGCATACTTCTGTAACAGCATCTTTGTCTCATCAAGTATCTCAAAGTGTAAACACGGCGTTTAACCCAAATTTACAATTGAATAAAAACTTTAATGCAGCAACATTAAACTTAAGTGTGGGTAGAAAAATCAATCGTATGATTACCCCTACGATTCAAGCTTATTACACTTTATTGGGCAAAAATGCTGGGTTAGGAATGGGTGCAAATATTTTTGTAACTGTAAGATTACCATAAAATAAAAGGCATTGATTTACTCAATACTTAAGCCGCTTATTCGTATTGCGTTATTTTTTTTCTGTAGAAAAATATATATACAAAATAGATCTGCGTTCAATTTTAGAGGCCCATTACTTCTTACCGCCAATCATCCTAACTCCTTTTTAGATGCCATTCTTATTGGAGCTTTTTTTAAACACCCTGTTCATTTTTTGGCAAGAGGAGATGCGTTTAATAAACCATACCATCGGTTTTTATTAAGTCTTTTAAATATGATTCCAATTTATAGACTAAGCGAAGGAAAGGAAAACTTAGTGTTGAATAATTATGCGTTTGCAGCATCAAAAACAATACTTGAAAACAATGGTATTGTTTTGATTTTTATTGAAGGAATTTGTTTGTTGACCAATCAGTTACAACCATTTAAAAAAGGTGCAGCCAGAATTGCTTTAGATTATCAAGGAAAAAATCCTCTGCAAATTCTTCCTGTAGGAATAGCATACGATGGTTTTAATGCATGGGGAAAAACCGTACGTATAGCTTTGGGCAATCCAATTTTAGCAAATCAGCTCTTGCCTTTTGAGGATAGGGCAAAAAATATGAATCATTTTAATGAAGAAGTTAGGCAACAGCTTCAAGAATTAATCATAGAGACAACCACCGCTCACACAATAAAGCATAAGACGCTACAATTACTATCTACCCTTGGAATCATTTTGCACCAACCTATATATAATATCATCCAAAAGCAGGTGTATACGAAAACAAAGGGAACTGTTTTTTATGATTCAGTATTGTTTGGGTGCTTGTTTATTGTATACCCTATTTATCTCCTCCTCGTTTCAATTTTTCTCTATTGGTTTGTTGGTTATATTGCTTATTTAATTCTACTATTATTTATACTTTCTGCAAGAACTATTGTTCTTTGTAAAAACCCATATAAATAATTGCTCAACCTATGCTTTATTGGTAATTTGTAGCCATGCGTTGGATGGGTAATAGAGAAAGTAATAATGTAGAAGACCGAAGAGGAGGAGGAAACGGTCTTATTGCAGGTGGTGGTATTGGTACAATTATCATTGGCCTATTATACCTATTTCTAGGAGGTGACCCTTCGGTTGTTGTAAATCAAGTAATTCAACAAGCTCCAACCAGTTCCTCCAAACCGGTTTCAGAAGCCGATGAAAAATTGACTTCATTTACTAAAGTAGTATTAGCATATACAGAAGATGTTTGGGACTCAATTTACCAAACTCGTGGAGAAACCTATGATGCACCTAAATTGGTGTTATTTACTCAACAAACGCAATCTGGTTGTGGTTTTGCAAGTGATGCTTCAGGTCCATTTTACTGTCCACCAGACCAAAAAATCTATATTGACCTTTCTTTTTTTCAAGAACTGGCCAATCGTATTAATGCCCCGGGTGAATTTGCTATGGCTTATGTTATTGCCCACGAAGTAGGACATCATATTCAACAATTGAATGGAACAGCGGCTTCCGTTCAGCAAATGAGGGCTCGTTTATCTGAAAAAGAGTATAATCAACTTTCGGTTAAATTAGAATTACAAGCAGATTTTTTGGCCGGAGTTTGGGCGCATCATGCTAATCAATTAAAGAAGATCTTAGAACCAGGAGATATAGAAGCGGCATTAAATGCGGCAAATGCTATAGGAGATGATCGACTGCAGCAGCAGAGTCAAGGGTATATTGTTCCTGATGCATTTACCCATGGAACTTCAAAACAAAGAATGTACTGGTTTAAAAAAGGATTTGAAACAGGAGACCCTTTTAAAGGAAATACATTTGCCCAATCGGAAGAATAAAATTTGAATATTTATCTATGAAAAAATACTTGATTCTAATTGCCCAATTAGCGGGTTTGCAGTCCTATGCACAAGATACTATTGCAAAACAAGATATTCTGTCAGCAGCAAAGCTATTCGACTTGCAATACAATACTAAAGAGGTCGATACCATGTATGCGGGTATTAAAGACAACCTAAAAGTGTATAAAGACATGCATCAATCTAATCTCAACAATGGCTTGCCAATGAGTTTGTGGCAAAGCCCTGTTGTGCCTGGATTGCAAATTGAAAAAAAGCAACACGCTATTAAATGGAAGTTCAATACGGCCTCGGCCAGCGATTGCAGACGGTCCTGCCCATCGCGGTCGCGTGT